>DASVFI010000060.1:0-36792 GCA_036380115.1 Nitrososphaeraceae archaeon
TGTCGAACCAGGACAGATAATTCAGGAAAACAATATAAATATTGAAATTGTTCCTGCTTACAACGTTAATAAAAATTTTCATCCTAAAGACGATAAAAAAGTTGGATTTATTATAACTTGTAGCAATACACGAATTTATCATGCAGGAGACACAGATAAAATATCTGAAATGTCTAAGTATAGTCCCGATATTGCAATTGTGCCAGTTTCAGGTGTTTATGTTATGACAGCAGAAGAAGCGGCAGATTGCGTTAATAATTTACTGAAACCGACTAAAGTGGCTATTCCTATGCATTATGGATCTATAGTAGGGAATCTTGATGATGCATTAGATTTCAAAAAATTGGTCCACATCTGTAAAGTAGAGATATTAAGCCAAGAATAGAAATTATTAATTTGGAGATGATATATCTTTTACCTGCTAAGATTAACAATAATTGCGAAATACAATGATTTGATAAACTCTATTATTTATAACTAATAGTATTTTTTAAAATTAATTGTTGTTTAGACAAATATGTATCCAAACAAGATTTTTTTAAAAAAAAGAATATGTATATTTAATATTATCATATAATTTGAGTACTATGAATAAAAGATAATTATTAAAACCGATGGATGGAATAATTAAAGAAAAGGTTCAAGATCAAACTTTTCTATATAATTCTAATTGATGTCATTTTTTCTTTATACTGACACAATAGATTATCACAACTTTGATTCTAATTCTATAAGAAGTAAAAACCGAAGATATATGTAAGAGAATAAAAATTAATGATCATGGTAAAAACTGAATCATCTCAAATATTAAACACGGGCTCCAAGGCTCCTGATTTCAATTTAATAGGAGTTGATGGAAAAATGTATTCATTAAATGATTTTAATAGTAAGACTCTTTTAGTAATTTTCATTTGTAACCACTGCCCTTTTGTAAAGGCCAGAATTAATGATATTATAAACCTACAGAACAAATTTAATGTGGAAGAACTTCAGATTCTAGGAATTAATAGTAACGATCCTAATTATGAGGATGAGGGTTTTGAAAACATGAAGAAATTCTCTAAGGAATACAATTTAAATTTTCCTTATCTAATTGATGAAACTCAAGAAATAGCAAAATTATATGGAGCTGTTTGTACACCAGATCCTTTTTTATTTGATCATGAAAGAAAGCTTGTATTTCATGGCAGAATAAATGATGCCATGACTCCTGAAAGCCAACCATCAAGAAAAATAATGGAAGAAAATATTGAAAAGGTTCTAAATGGCGAACACATGGAAAAAGATTTTGATCCTTCTCTTGGTTGTTCAATAAAGTGGAAGGATTAATTATTATTTCTTATAAAACTTAACTTTTAAGGTAATTGTTATTGAGTAATAATCTGGATTTCTTGGGATTTACTTTAAAATCCTCTTATTCACCGAATGGTGATCAACCTCATGCAGTAGATCAACTAACTGAAGGAATAAAAACTAGGAAGAAATCGATTCAAACCTTGCTTGGTGTTACTGGGAGTGGTAAAACTTTTACTATTGCAAACATTATCTCTCGTATTAGGAAAAATACTCTTATTATTTCTCACAATAAAACCCTTGCAGCTCAACTTTATTCCGAGTTCAAACAATTTTTTCCTACCACAAACGTAGGTTATTTCGTCAGTTTCTATGATTATTATCAACCTGAAAGTTATATACCTCAAACTGACACATATATAGAAAAAAGTACAGACGTAAATGAAACTATTGAAAAAATGCGATTAGAAGCAACTGCAATGTTAATGAGTGGTGAGCCAACGATAATTGTTTCCACAGTTTCATGTATTTATTCCTTAGGATCTCCATCTGAATGGGAAAAAAGTGCCATAACAATAACAGAAGGAGATATCATAAATAGAAAGGAATTAATCAGGAGATTAATCGATTCAAGATACGAAAGAAATGATTTATCCTTAACAGCCGGTAATTTTCGAGTAAAAGGAGAAAATATAGATCTTATTCCAGGTTACTCTAATGAAATTGTTAGAATAACTCTTTTTGGTGATGAGATTGAAACAATAAGTATTCATGATATCATTACATTAAGAAAAATTAAAAATGTAAATAGAATTAAAATATTTCCAGCGAAGCATTACATAACAGACAAAAAAATTAGAGACAAAGCAATAAGAATGATAAAAAAAGAATTAAATGAATGGCTACCTCAATTAGATGGAGAGTTAGAAAAGGAGAGGTTAGCCTCCCGAACAAAATATGATATTGAAATGATAAATGAATTAGGATATTGTTCAGGAATAGAAAATTATTCTCGTCATTTTGATGGTAGGAAAGAAGGAGAAGCACCATATTGTTTATTAGATTTTTTCAGAGATGATTTTTTATTAGTCATCGATGAATCACACGTAACAATTCCACAATTAAGAGGTATGTATAATGGAGATCATACAAGAAAAAAAATGCTAGTAGAATATGGCTTTAGGCTTCCTAGTTCATTTGATAATCGGCCCTTAAAATTTACTGAATTTGAGAAATATTTAGAAAAAGTAATTTTTGTATCTGCTACTCCAGGACCTTATGAATTGGCGTCCAGTTTCCAAGTTGTTGAACAGGTAGTTAGACCAACAGGATTGATCGATCCAATAGTAGAAGTTCGATCCTCGAAAAATCAGATTCAAGATTTAATTACAGAAATTCAAAAAAGAACCTCAAAGAATCAAAGAATACTAGTTACAACTTTAACAAAACGAATGGCAGAAGATTTAGCAGAATTCTTATCAAAAAAAAACATTAAAGTAAGATATTTACATGCTGAAATTGAAGGATTAGAACGTACTGAACTCATTCGTCAATTAAGACTGGGAGAATTTGATGTTCTAATTGGTATTAATTTATTAAGGGAAGGATTGGATATTCCGGAAGTATCCCTTGTTGTTATTTTGGATTCAGATAAAGAAGGATTTTTAAGAAATGATACAAGTCTTATCCAAACATTTGGCAGAGCTGCTAGACATATTGATGGAATGGTAATAATGTACGCTGATCGAATTACACAATCCATGGAAAAAGCTATTGAAGAAACAAATAGAAGAAGAAAAAAACAAATAGTGTTCAACACTATACACAAAATATCACCTATTTCAATATCAAAACCAATAAGTGAAGATAAAAACTCTGGAATTCAATATGAATCCTTTAAATCAATGAGCAAAAACGATTTGAGAAAGCTCTCTGTAGAAACCGAAGCGTTAATGAAAAATTATGCTGAAGATCTTGAATTTGAGAAAGCAATACAATTAAGAGAAAAATTAAAAAAAATAAACCAAGAAATTGGAATAGTAGAGATAACTTAGGTTATGATAGATAAATTAATTGTTAGAGGAGCAAAACAACATAATCTCAACAATATCAATGTCGATATACCTAAAAACAAAATTGTTATCTTTACTGGACTTTCTGGATCGGGTAAATCTACATTAGCATTTGATACTATTTATGCTGAAGGACAGAGAAGATATGTTGAGTCTTTATCAGCTTATGCCCGTCAATTTCTTGAACTAATGGAAAAGCCAGATGTAGAATCTATAGAAGGATTATCGCCAGCCATATCAATACAACAAAAAACAACAAATAGAAATCCTCGATCAACTGTTGGTACAGTAACAGAGATTTATGATTATCTAAGACTATTGTATGCAAAAATTGGAGAACCATATTGTTCAAATTGTGATAGAAAAATACAAAATCAAACCCTAGAATCAATTACAGAGTCAGTATTAAAAATTTCACAAGAAAAGTCAAAGATAATTATTCTGGCTCCATTAGTTCAAGGAAAGAAGGGTTCATATGAAAAATTGTTTCAAGATTTATATGAAAAAGGGTTTTCAAGAATAAGAATTGATGGTCAATTTGTAAATATAGAGAACCTTATTAATCATCATTCATCTGAAAAAAGTTATGAAAATAAAAATAATAAAAAAATAGATGATAAAGAAGTTGTTTTACAAAAACAAAAGAAACATACTATTGAACTTGTGATAGATAGGCTTCATTGTTCATTAAATGAAAGAAGTAGAATCTTTGAGTCCTTACAAACTGCCACCAATTTAGCAAATGGAATAGTAATTACCATAATTGATAATAAAGAATTTTTATTTTCTAAATACAATTCATGTCCATTTTGTAAAATTAGTATTGGAAATATTGAACCTAGATCTTTTTCGTTTAATTCTCCTTTTGGCGCATGTAATGAATGTAATGGTTTAGGAATCAAAATAGAATTTGATCCTGAATTAATAATTCCAGATAAAACTAAAAGTATACTTGATGGAGCAATTAAACCATGGCAGGGAAATTTTGCAACCTTCAAAACCTCTATGTTAAAATATGTTGGAAAAAAATTTGGCTTTGACTTAAATACTCCTATAGAAAAAATGAACTCACAACAAATTAATGTTATATTATATGGGACTAATCAAAGTATTCATTATAAATATGAATCAAAATATTCTCAAAGTAGATGGGAATACGAAAGTAATTTTGAAGGAATTATTCCTAATTTGCAAAGGTTGTATAACACTACAGAATCAGAACATAAAAGAGAAATGTTGTCTCGTTTTATGAATGAACGAGTTTGTGGTACATGCTCTGGAAAGAGACTAAAAAAAGAATCATTATCTATAAAATTATCCGAGAAATCAATAATGGATGTTGGAGATTTACCTATAGATGAATGTTATAACTTTTTTAATGATTTAATACTTGATTCTACAAATAAATATATCGCAAAAAACGTATTGAAAGAAATCAAAGCAAGGCTAGAATTTTTAATAAATGTAGGATTAAATTATTTAACATTAAATAGATCTACCTCATCCTTATCAGGCGGCGAATCTCAAAGGATCAGGCTTGCAACTCAAATTGGATCTAATCTAACAGGCGTACTTTACGTTTTAGATGAGCCAACAATAGGACTTCATCAAAGAGATAATGATAGATTAATCAAAACTTTACAAAAACTTAGAGATTTAGATAATTCTCTTATAATTGTAGAACATGATGAAGATGTAATAAGAAATTCAGATTGGATAATTGATATTGGTCCAGGTGCTGGCATCCATGGTGGAAGGGTAGTTGCTCAAGGAACTTTAAAAGATATTATGGAAAATGAAAAATCAATAACAGGGAAATATTTAAAAGGAGAAAAAACTGCTGCTATTATTTCAGAAAAAAATGAGACTAAAAAAATAATTACGGTACATGGGGCAAAAGAGAATAATCTTAAATCAATAAATGTTGATATTCCTCTTGGATGCATGACGGTAGTCACAGGCGTATCAGGATCCGGAAAATCTACTCTCATAAATGAAATACTTTTTAAAGGTTTATCTAATCATTTTGGAGCAAATGAAATTCCTGGTAAATATGATTCTATAACTGGTATTGAAAATATTGATAAAGTAATTGGAATTGATCAATCCCCTATTGGTAGAACTCCAAGATCTAATGCCGCAACATATGTTAATGCCTTTACACCAATAAGAGAACTATATTCTAAGACCATTACAGCCAAAGAAATGGGTTATAATCCCGGAAGATTTTCTTTTAATGTTAAAAGCGGAAGATGTGAATCCTGTGAGGGATGTGGAGTAAAGAAAATTGAAATGCAATTTTTACCTGATGTCTATGTAAAATGTAATGAATGTATGGGAAAACGATATAATTCAGAAACTTTGTTAGTTACATACAAAAATAAAACTATAGATGATGTATTAAACTTCACTGTTGAAGAGGCCATGGAATTTTTTCAAAATATACCCATTATCTATAAGAAATTAAAGACATTATATGATGTAGGTTTATCTTATATTAAATTGGGGCAGCCGGCTACAACTTTTTCGGGTGGAGAAGCACAGAGAATAAAACTTGCTTCAGAACTTTCGAGGAAAGATACAGGGAAAACAATTTATATTTTAGATGAACCAACTACTGGACTTCATTTTGAAGATGTTAAGAAATTAATTAAAATTCTAAATAGATTAACAAATTTAGGAAATACAGTTGTCGTCATAGAACATAATTTGGATATTATTGCTAGTGCAGATTGGATAGTAGATTTAGGGCCAGAAGGAGGAATTAATGGAGGACATTTAGTAATACAGGGACATCCAGAACACATAATAAATTACGAGGATAGAAGTCATACAGCAAAATATTTGAAGAAAAAAATTTTAAATTCCAAACCAATTGAAATCAATAGATAGAAAATTTACAATGTCCCTTTTTACTATTGACAAAAATGAAAGACAAATTCCATCTAATTCTGGAATATATTTAATGAAAGACAAGACAGGAAAGATAATTTATATAGGAAAAGCAAAAAATTTAAAAAATCGAATTAAAAGTTATTATAATCTCAATCACAAAAATACCTATAATAATAGAGACCGAAATTTTGAAAAAACAAGAAGAATGATAAATAAAGTATATGATATTGAATTCATTCTAACGGATAACGAGATTGAGGCTTTTCTATTAGAATCTAATTTAATTAAAAGGTATAGGCCAATCTTTAATATTGAATTAAAAGATCAGCAAAGATATACATATTTAAAAATTACAGATGAAAGGTTTCCGAGATTACTTGTTGCAAGAAGAAATAGTAAGGGAGACTTTCAAGGTCCTAATGGAGACATTTATGGTCCTATTGTATATGGAAGCTCAAGGTTTCTTTCGTTAGGAATCATTAGGAAAATATTTAAAATAAGAATATGTGATAGATTACCAAAATCACCATGTTTAGAGTACTTTATCAATAATTGTGACGCACCATGTATAGGAAAGATTAGTGAACAGAAATATTATGAAAATATTAATAAATTAAAAGAGATTTTTAGTAAAAGAAATAGTTTAGAAGACTTAATTTCACATTTAAAAATAGAAATGGATGTTGAATCAAAACAACAAAATTATGAAAGAGCAAAAGAAATTCGTGATACAATAAAAACTATAGAAAGTTTATTAATTAAACAAAAAATGGATTCAAAATATCGGACTAATGAAGAATATATAGGTATTAAAACAGATATTTTAACAGGAAAAGATCATATTCTTATTTTTAAAAGGGTCAATGGTGTAATAAGTGATCGACGGAAATACGAATATGAACACATAGGAGATAACAATTTTTCCACTTTTTTATTTCAATATTATAGTACTTTACAACAAATTCCAGAGGAAATATATGTAAACGAATTTCCACCTTCTAAAACAAATTTAGAATTAGCTTTAACCAAATTAGCTAATCATGAGGTAAAAATTATCAAGGTTATTACCTCAAATAAAAACGAGAAAAAAGATCTAATGGATTTAATACTTAGAAATTTATCAAATCAGATACAGAGTGAATATAATCCCTCTATTATAGAATTAAAAAATATATTAACTTTAAAAGAATTTCCATTCATAATTGATTGTTTTGATGTATCAAATTTTGGTATAACATATGCAGTTGGTGCATGTGTGAGGTTTGTTAATGGATATCCATATAAAAATGGATACAAAAGATTTAAAATTAGAACTCTTAGATCAAAACAGGATGACTATTCAATGATCAAAGAAATTGTTTACAGGAAATATTCTACTATAAATAACTTTTCGGAAAATGAAGCAACATTACTAAACAATACAATTAATTCTGCTAAAAATAATAAATTAGAAAAATCCTTGCCAAATCTTATAGTGATCGATGGAGGAAAAGGTCAACTCAGGTCTGCAGAAATTGCTTTAAAAAAAATTGGTCTAAATATACCTATTATCTCTTTAGCAAAAGAAAATGAAGAAATATACACAATTGGTTCATCCGAGCCTATGCAAATTTCAAAAAAGAATATTGCATTACATTTGCTTCAATCTTTAAGGGATGAATCACATAGATTTGGTTTGGCATATAATGTTAAATTGAGAGAAATACAGTAGGTTTTTCAGCCTATTTCTAATGATGTTACAACTAGTATAATATAATTACAATATTTTAGTTATTTTAAAAGATAGTACTGAGAATTAATTATCATTAATATAAAGATAATTATCACATATAGGTATTCTTATGGTTACAGTGTCAATTCCTAGAATTATAATAGCTGGGACTTCAAGTGGAGTAGGCAAAACTTCCATAACATTAGGACTTCTTCATAAATTTAAAGATCTGGGTTTCAAAATACAATCGTTTAAAGTAGGTCCAGATTTTATAGATCCTGCTTATCATGCTTTTGTTACTAATAATCCATGTTATAATCTAGATTCATGGTTGATGGGAGAAGAAGGAGTACTTGATACTTTTGAAAAGTATACAATAGGAAAAGACATAGCAGTCATTGAAGGAGTTATGGGATTATTTGATGGGGCAGAAGGAAAAACTGATTTTGCAAGTACTGCACAAATAGCGAAAATATTAGATTCTCCTATAATCTTAGCAATAGATGCAAGTAAGGCAGCAAGATCAATAGCTGCTACTGCTTATGGATTTATAAATTTTGATAAAAAATTAAATATAAAAGGAATTATTCTTAATAAAATAGCCAGTAAAAAACACTTTAATTTAATCAAAGATGCTTTTGACAATAACATAAAGATTCCGATAGTAGGTGTTATATATAAAAATCAAGAATTTACTTTTTCAGAAAGACATTTAGGCTTAATTCCTACAGTTGAATTAGACAATAAAAGGAAAAAGAAGGTACTTAATTCAGCAAGAACAATAGCTGATTATTTAGATTATGATGAATTGATTAGCATAATTAAGCCTTTAAAAAATGAAAAATCGTTAAAAAAAAAAGATAAACCTAATAATAAACCAAAAAATATAAAAATTGCAGTTGCATTAGATAACTCTTTTAATTTTTATTATCAAGAAAATTTAGATATTTTGCAAAAAAAAGGCGCACAACTCATTTTCTTTAGCCCATTAAATGATATTTATTTACCAGAGGAGATTCATGGAATTTTATTAGGAGGAGGATTCCCAGAAATATTGTCCAAAGATTTAACAAAAAATCTATCAATGATGAACTCTATTAAAAAAATAGCTGAAACTGAAATACCGATATATGCAGAGTGTGGTGGTTTAATGTATCTTTCCAAGTCAATAAAAGAAGGAACATCTAGATATAAAAAAAACAATGAAATTGTACAACTTGAAGAGAATTCACAAAAGACTTACAAAATGGCTGGTTTAATTGATGCTACCACAAAAATGACAAACCAATTAACACTTAATTATACTCAAGGAAAAATATTAAATGGATCATTCTTATTCGGAAAAGTAAAGAATATTAGGGGTCATGAATTTCATTATTCAAAAATCGAAAATATCCATCACGATACAAAATATTCATATTATCTCGATAAAGGCATAGGAATAAATGAAAAAAAAGATGGTATTATTGTATATAATACTATTGCCTCCTATACTCATCTTCACTTTTCCAATAGCAAATTACCTACCAATTTTGTTTTAAATTGTAAAAAGTATTCTAAAAAGTAAGTATGAGACATAAAAAAATTTAACAATTTTATTAGTATGAATTAAATTTCATTATAGATTACTAGTATATAGCCTAGTGTATGAAAGCCTTAAAGTTATTTTCCGATAAGACATATTCATTGGTTGATATGGAAGAACCCCCTATACACGATAAAGAAATTTTAATTAAGCTAGGGGCCTGTGGAATTTGTGGTTCCGATATCGGGAATATTTTTGCCGACTCATGTAAACCAAGCGTTAACTTAGGACATGAAGTTACAGGAACAATCGTTAAAGTTGGTGCACATTTTAAAAAAAACAAATTTGAAGGTAAAAGAATTTTCGTAAATCATCACGCACCCTGCAATAATTGTCATTATTGTATCCATGGAAATGAAACAATGTGTGAAAAATTTGTAAATAATATATTTCCTTGTGGAATATCTGAAAAAATTATTCTTTCCGAATGGATTATTAAAACTAAAAGTTTTTTTGAGCTTCCAGATTCTATGAGTTTTGAAGAAGGTTCAATGATTGAGCCTCTTGCTTGTTGTATTCGGGGATGGAAGAAAGTATCATTTATAGAAAATGATTCCGTATTGATATTTGGCTTAGGGCCGATTGGAATACTTTATGCTATGTTAGCTAAAAACTATGGAGCTTCCCAAATTTATTGTGTTGATATAAACCAAAATAGATTAAATTTTTGTAAAAAGATGAATCTTGGAATATGCATTGATGGAAATACATCAGAGTTGAATAGATTAATTTACAAGACCAAAAAAAGGCAGCCAGACCTAATTATCATTGCTACATCCGATATGACAGTCTTGAAAAAGTCAATTGATATTATTAGAAAAGGAGGTACAATATTGATTTTTGGTGAACCTCAAAAAAATATTCAAGTAACTGTAGATATGAATAAAATTTATTCAAAAGAAATTGACATTAAAACAACTTATGCTGCTACTAATAAAGAAATACATGAAGCATTACAACTTATTAAAATAAAAAAAATTGATGTGAATAAGATTATTACACATAGATATAGTATAACACAATCAAAGGATGCTTTAGAAAATGCTCATCGTAGAGATGAAGTAATAAAAGCCATTATTGTAAATAAATAAATAAATAAATAAAATAAAATAAAATAAAATAAAATAAAATAAAAATAAACTATACTATATAGATTAACAAATTCTTTAATCATGATATTAAAGAATCAATGTAATACCATTATGATTCTATTTGTATGCCCTTCCAAAATGCTACATAATTTGTAATATGTTTAGCCTTGTCTAAAGGTTTATCATAATACCAAGCTGAATCTTTATTTTCTTCATTGTCAATCTTAATGGTATAATAACTGGCAACTCCTTTCCAACCGCATCTTGTATGATTATTGCTTTCGATAAAAAACTTTTTATTAACAGATTCAGGAGGAAAATAATGGTTTCCTTCAATTATTATTGTCTTATCACTTTCAGCCAAAATAACATTTTTCCATAGCGCCTTCATAATATACTTAAAAGGTTATTGTCACTATAAAAGATTACTGGACATTTACGAAAATATTTTACTAAATATAACAATATGTTCTTTTATAGAGACTATCTTATTAGAGAAAAATATTGGGTAATCAAATTAGTTTAAAAGTTAGGAATGATCTTTTTATTGATGTTCAACAGTTCTTTTTAATGCTTCATTCATTTTTTTAAAACTAGCTAAAATATCGTCTTCCATTTTTTGTGGTGCTAACTTAACACCTATTCCTGAAAATATTTCTTTATTGACCAAATTGACTTTATTATCAGATAGTTTTTCAATTAAAAAAATTCTTTCACCTGAAAATATCTTTGAAAAAAAGAATTTTCCACTCCATCGTAATTCACGGTTAGGAGTGATCTTTGTAATTTTTGGATGATAAATTCTATTCTTCCCTCCTATTGTATTGAGGTGAATTTCTAATGTATTACCTATTGAAAGTTCTCCTATTATTTTTATAAGTATTGGATTCCATTGAGAATAATTTTTAAAATCAGTAAGTATTTTCCATACAATTTCTGGTCCAGAATTTATTTGGATTTCAGTAGCAAGTTCTTTCAATATGTAAATCAACAACTATACCATTTTTAACATTTGCTCAAATCTTAATGCAAGTACAATACATTATTCCAAACTATGAAGATACAATAACATTAACGCATTTATTATTGAACATGCTACTGAGCTTCCTCCTTTTCTTCCGATATTAGTAATACTAGGAATAGTAGTTTTAGAGAGTTCTATTTTAGATTCAACGGCAGAAACAAATCCTACGGGTACTCCGATTACTAATAAGGGATTGGTTACCTTTTCCTTGATCATTTTAATGATTTCATATAATGCAGTAGGTGCATTCCCTATTACAATTATACCGCCGTTCATTTCTTCTGCCAAATTTCGCATAGCCATTTCAGCTCGAGTTTTATTAAATTTTTTAGCATCATCAACGACATTACTATTAGAAATATTGCAAATACATTTTAAATTGAGTTTCATAAGAGAATTCTTTGAAATGCCTGAACGGACCATTTCTACATCAGTAATGATGTTACATTTATTTTCAATTGCTAGGAAGCCAAATTTAATAGCATCATTATTAAACAATAGTCTTTCTTTATTTGCAAAGTCAAAATCTGCTGTTGCATGAATTACTCTTCTAACAATATTCCATTCATAGTTTTGTTCATAAGTATGTATTCCTACCTCTTTATCTATAATTTCAAAGCTGGTTTTTTCTATATCAAAAGATTTAAAAGACATTGCTCTATTTTCAGCATTTTCATTCCTTTCTTCTTTAGACAATTCTCTTCTCGACCTCCTTTGCACGTTCCAAAATAAGTTTTACCATTTTTTCATCAACTCCAATATGATCGGCAATAAGAATATTTGAAAAAGGATGTTTTTCCAAAGATTTTCTGATTTCCTTTATAACATCACTTTTTATATGTATGCCTTTATGTAAAAAGTAAGGCATTATCAATATGATTTTGGGATTGTTTTTAATAAGAGAATTAAGTCCTTCTTCTATATTTGGTTCATCTAATTCGAGAAAACAAAATTCAACATTCTTATAAAATTGTGTTAAATTCTTGATGGTAAAGATAAAAGCCTCTCTTGCTCTTCTATCTGAGCTTCCATGACCTATAACAAGAACGTCGCATTCTGTGTCTTTAAGTGTTATATGATTATTGGATTTTAATTTTGTCAATCTATCCCTGATTACTGACGAAAGCATTTCAGAATAACAGAGAGGTTTTGTTATAACCAATTTTAGTCCTAATTCCTTAGTAATTTCTGCAGTTTTTTTAACAGCATCCTTTAATTTCATTCCAGGATAAAGAAAATAAGGCATTACAGTTATCAAATCAACCTTTTCATTAATACATTTTTTAATTCCTTCCTCAATATATGGAGGTATAACTTCCAAAAAACAATAATTTGAATAAGCATATCCTCCTTTTTCTTTAGCTTTTTGTGATATAAGGAATAATTCTTCTTGTACCTCGTATTCTTTGCTACCTCTATCTATTATCAAAAATGCTTTTCTCATTTAAAATTCACTCTTGATACGGCTATAGTTAAATTTGGAGGAAATTTTTGTTTTGGGATCAATAAGGTTCCTTGAGAGCATAAAATAGATGAAGCTTCAGAAACACTTGCCACTCCTTCGAATTTTTTAACTGTCTCTGAAGGATTAGGTACCGACATTAGTTGTAATTCTTCTTTTTCATAAAGAAATAAAGGAATATTAAATTCTTTTGAAAAATCATCCAAGCCCTTTACCCTAATTTTCTTTTTTATTGAAGAAAGACTTTTAATTGAATCAAAACTCAAACCACTTTTATCAAAAATAGTTGTAACACCATTTAGTATTTCTTCTTTTGTTGTATCCCAATGAAGACCTATGCCAATAACTAAAGTTTTGGGTCGATAAATTACTGATTTAGAAATAATGGTATTATCAGTAATTATTCTATCTGTTATAACTATTCCAGCTTTAAAAGAATCGTCTTTTATATTATCAATATCCTTAATAATAACTACATTTTCCGGGAGCTTTGTCATTTCCCACCAATTAGGCTCTCCACTCTCTTGATAAATTGCTATTTTTTCATTATTCACCATATGAGCACTGACTTTTGTTACGTTTTCATAGTTATTTATAATCCAACCTAATTCATTACCAATTAAGTCAACACTAATAGTTTTATTAACATCAGCAGCTGTAGTTATCACAGGGACAGAATTCAGAAAGGAAGAAATATAACGAGACAAGGCATTAGCTCCCCCTAAATGTCCAGAAAGTGTACTAATAACAAAATTTGCTTTATCATCAATAACTAAAACAGCTGGATCAGTCTTTTTATCTACTATAAGATTTGAAATTAATCGTATTACTGCACCTAAAGAAAAAATACATACAAGAGCATCATTTGTTTTAAAGAGATCTGCCACTTTATTTTGAGTTGGTTCATTGAACCAAATGATATCAGAATTTTCGTAATAAAATTTATTTGGAACATAAATCTTAGCATTCACAATATTTTTTTTGATAAGTTCAGCTATTTTAATACCATTTTTTGTTATGGCGAGAACTGCAATTTTCTCTTTCAACCTTTTTGATTATTAATTAGTTAATTTAATTCTTTCCATATGTGAAATTAACGGGTATGAAAATATTAAATAATAATATGTTCTTATAAGTGATCAGAATTATGTTGTTTATTATAAATTTTTTGTGATTTTAACCAAAATATCTTATGGATATTTTCCACATATTTTGCCATCAAAATCAAACATAATTACAACAATTTCTATAGAATTATTCGAATGTTTGTACATTTCCTCGTAAACATGCTTGCAAATTAAACTGAAAAAATTTTTGATATTGTATTGATTAATTATTTCAGAAACGTGTCTAGCAGTATTGGCTTTTCTTATCTCATTAATAATATCTTTAGAATCAACACATTTAGCAGCTAAATTAGCCATAAAATCTATACTAATATGTGAACCTCTTACATGAGTTTGTTTTATTCCCATAGCCATTTTAGTCAATTTACCAATAAATCCAGCTATAATAATTTTTTTTATGCTTCTATTTGTACATTGCCTAATTGTATATCCAGAAAAATCCCCCATTTGAATAAAAGCATAATCAGGAAGATAATCATACACTTTTTTGATAAAATCTTCACTTCTTCCACCAGTTGTCAATACAACGATATCAGTACCAAGAGAAATAGCAACATCAAGACTTTGCCTAATTGATGCTGCAAAGGAAGCTGTAGAATAAGGAAATACGATTCCTGTTGTTCCTAGAATAGATATTCCTCCAACTATTCCCAATCTTGGATTATCTGTTTTTTTTGCTAATTCCCCTCCTTTAGGAACCGATATAATAACTTTAAAACCGTTTTGAGAGAGTAAAGATTTTGCTGAATTAAATACAGTATATTCTATCATTTTTTTTGGTACAGGATTAATTGCAGCACTTCCTATTTCTAATCCAAGTCCAGGTCTAGTGACTCTTCCAACTCCAATTCCACCATCAATCTCAATCAGTCCTTTGTTATTGGTCAAAGATACTGTAGAACATATTTCTGCGCCATGAGTTACGTCAGGATCGTCTCCCCCATCTTTTATGACTGCACAAGTAACAGATTGGTTATCTTGATTAGTACTCGTCCAAGCAATTTGTAATGTAGCAATTTTACCCTTGGGAAGAAAGACATCAATTGTATTAAATATCTGAGAAGAAATAAGTGTTAATAATGCTGCTTTGGTAGCTGCAGAAGCAGAAGTGCCAGTAGTATATCCTGTTCTTAGTTGTCCTTTTCTTCGTTTTTCTAATATTTCTAAGGGAAGTTCTTGTTCTGATTCTATTTCTGCTAACTCCAGATCATCTTTAATTGAATTTTTATTAATATTGGGATTAGGATTTAAACTCATGATTTTTCATCTACATAATGAGATCAATAATTTACATATATGATATAAAATTTTCTCTGTTTAAAAGATATACTATAATAATTAAAACAAAATTTTTTGCAAATTCCAAAGCACAAATATTTAATAAACAGAAAGTCATTTTAGTAATAGTTAAAGCTTGTGAATATGAATTGCCTTCATTAAAAGAATCTGCAAATATAGTTAGAAATTTAGAAAACTTAGAATATCGAATTCTCAAGATATTTGTTTCTTCTATAAAACATCATGAAATAATAAATATTCAAGAAATTGTATCTTATTCTAATTTACACAAAGACAGAGTAGAGTACGCCTTAAAGAATTTATTGAAATTAAAATTAATATCGAAAACAGAAAAAGGTTTTAAATTGGTTACAGCAGGATTAGACGTTTATGCATTAAAAATATTGGTAGATTCGGAAATAATATTTGGAATAGGCAATCCTTTAGGAATTGGCAAAGAATCTGATGTAGTAGAAGCAATATCGGATTTGGACCAAGATAGAGCTATAAAATTTTTTAGAATTGGTAGAATAAGTTTCACAGATACCAAGAGAAAACGATCAATTGAAAAAAGAAAAGATATCCACAATTGGTTATTGATAAATATTGAAGCTGCCAAAAGAGAATATGATTTTTTAGTTAGATTAAAAAATACAAAAATGAATATTACTACTCCTTATTTTAGATCTATGCATTCAATAGTAATGTATAGAATAAATGGAATTCGATTAGTTGACTATAAACATTTACAAAATCCAAAAGATATTCTTAATAAAACCTTTGAACAAATAAAAATAGCATATAAAGAAAATATTATTAATGGTGATTTAAGTGAATATAACATCATTCTAGATGAAAATAATGAAATTTGGATAATTGATTGGCCTCAAGCAGTCACTTTGGATCATCCAAATTCAGAATTTCTTATTAAACGTGACATTCAGAATGTAATGAGGTTTTTTAAAAGAAAATATGACTTACAAATAGACGAAAATTATTATTTAGGAGATATCATACAAAAATAATACTCTTAGATCGCTGAATGAGAATGGACTAATAAAAAATTTAAGAATCACTATTATTTATTTTAATAAATAGGCCTTATCAATTTTTTCCCATGTAAATGAAGGATCATTCCTTCCAAAATGACCATAAGCTGCAGTCTTTTTATAAATAGGATTTTTTAGTGACAAAGTTTCAATTATTTTAGAAGGACGCATATCAAAATTTTTTTTAACTTTATTCTCAATTTCTTCTTGTTGAATTTTGCCTGTACCAAAAGTATCAACCATAACAGAAACAGGTTCAGCCATTCCTATAGCATATGCTATTTGAACTTCACATTTTCCTGCTAGTTCTGCTGCTACTATATTTTTTGCAATATATCTTGCCATATAACATGCCGACCGATCTACTTTTGAAGGATCTTTTCCAGAAAATGCACCTCCACCATGTCGTCCCATCCCACCATAAGTATCTATTATTATCTTTCTACCTGTAAGTCCTGTGTCAGCAGAAGGACCTCCCAAAACAAATCTTCCGGTAGGATTAATTATAAATCTTGTTCGACTATCAATCCATTCTCCGCAAGTAGGTCTTATAACCTTGTTTATGATCTCTTCTCTCAATTGATCAAGTGCAATATCAGGTGAGTGTTGTGTGGATAATACTACAGTATCAATTCTTTTAGGAATAGAGTCTTCATAAACAACAGAAACTTGCGATTTACCATCGGGTCGAACCCAATCTAATTCCTTTCGCTTTCTAACTTGACTTAGTTTCATACAGAGTTTGTGAGCCATAATAATTGGTAATGGCATGAATTCCGGTGTTTCATGTGTTGCATATCCAAAAACTAATCCTTGATCGCCGGCCCCTTGATCTTTTACATCTGTAGCAGTTACTCCTACAGAAATATCATCGCTTTGTTCATGAATAGAGGTAAGAACAGCACAGCTATTACAGTCAAATCCTAATTCTGGTCGATCATAACCGATTTCTCTTAGAGTATTCCTAACTATCTTTTGAACATCTACCGATCCATTTGATGTAACTTCTCCTGCAACAAAAACAGTTCCAGTAGTGGTTAATGATTCAACTGCTACTCTAGAATTTACATCTTTGATCAAATATCCATCTAGAATGGCGTCTGATATTTGATCACAAATTTTATCAGGATGACCTTCTGTTACACTTTCAGAGCTAAATAAATACTTTGAAGTCATATTCAAAATTATATTTCTTTGACTTTAAATTATAGATCTTTAATAAGCCTTATAAAGAGAACGTTATTTCCTCTAATGACTACTTTACCATAGTTTGCCAGCACGTTTGGTCCTAAATATTCTTCAGCATTAACCAGAATAAGGTTCATGTAAGAATCAACATTATTCATAATTCCTTTGTATTCAATTTCACTCTTTAATCTCACCGCTACTCGCTGGTTTAGGGATTTCTGTAACATAGTTAAAGGTCTTTTTGGTTGTTGAGAACTTGAATTAGCTGACAATATCAATATATCACTTTGCAATTCAATTTCACATATAGCAGAATAAAAAGGTTCCTTTATGGTTAAATAATTATAGCATATATTTTCAGTATTCTTATTGGAACTTTTATCTACTGGCTCTTCACATTTAGATCACTTTCTTCATGGTGGAATTCGCACTGGAATGCTAACTAATATCATTGGAGAAAGCGGATCTGGAAAATCACAGTTTTGTTTCACTATTTGTGCAAGTTTGTTGAAAAAGAACGAAAATGTCAATATAATTTTTATTGATACCTCTGGTACATTTAGACCAGAGAGAATTTTTGAAATAATGGAAAGTAATTATTCTGATAAAATACTTAACAATATAAAATACTTTAGACCTTACTCCATAAAACATCAGTTTGATGCCATAAAAAAAATAAATGAGATAAAACCGAAATTAGTAATTATTGATACTATTACTTCTATAATATCTGTAGAAAGTAATAATATAGCTAGACATCTAATTTTAATGAAATTTCTTCATGAATTAGCCCATTTAGCAATAAATAATAATTGTGCTATCGTAACCACTAACATGGTAAGAAATATTTTTTATTCAATTAATAACAATAATAATTCCAATAATAAAATTATTAATCAAAGAGAAGAAAATCGAAAAGAGATAAAATTGCATAGAGAATTTATGGAAAAATCAGCAGCTCTTTCTGTACATTTTAAATTAAAATTTGAAATTATAAGTATAAGCAATAATATCTATAAGGCTTCTTTCCTTCAACCATTAATCAACGACAGTATATTATTTAGAATAACGAAAAATGGTGTAGTTTAGAATGAGCTTAGATCTGTAACTCTTTATATAAATTCCAAAATTTATCTCCAACATAATGCATATTATTAATTATATGACCTTTCAATAAAGACATTCCCTTTTCACTATCATATAGTGACATTCCTACAGCTAATGGCTTTTGATGATCTTTATCTTTTACAATCACAATTTTATCTTTTAGAAATGATGATTCAAATTTTACAATTCCAGGACGTGCAATATTAGCTCCATTGCAAACGTACCTTACAGCTCCCATATCTATAAGAACATATGGAAATGATTCAACTAAAGTATTTTTTCCTAAAAATGGTAGTATAGTTTCGTCGATAAGAACAGCAGCAAAATTAGCTTCATGAATTAATAATTTTTTATTTTTTTCAATTTCATAAGCTTTGATATTTTTAATTTTTGGAATAGTATTTTCTGGCCAATTTATCAATAATTTATCTAGTATGAATGAAGTTTCTTTTTTTGATAACATATTTATTTTCATACTATATTTTTAACCTGTAAATCATAATTTATCTTTAATTTTCAAACTTTAAAGATATAGATGAAATATTTAAAATAAAAGAAAAAATCATAGTTTTCTTTTATTTAATGGAGTATACTCACATCCCATAGGGCCGCAATATTTACCTACATAAACTGCTTTTGGCCGATATAATGCAGGTTTTGGTGCTGCTTCTGCAAATTTTTCTTCAATAATATGTGCTACCCATCCGGAAATTCTAGAAATCGCAAAAATAGGAGTATTAAGGTCCATTGGAAATCCCATGCTATAATAGAGAGATGCACTGTACAAATCTACATTAGGATAGATTGATTGTTTTTTCATTTCTGACATGAACCTTTTAGTATATTGTTCTATCCCTCTTGTAATTTCATACCATTTGTAATTTTCATTTTTACACATAGATTTTGAAAGTCTTTCTAAAATATCAGCTCTGGGATCTGTTGTTCGATAAACTGCATGTCCCATTCCCATAATTCTTTTTCCTTCTTTTAGTTTATCTTTAATCCAATTTTCAACATTTTTTATTTCACCTATATCAAAAAGCATTTTCATAACTTGAATATTAGCTCCACCATGTAATTCTCCCGATAGTGCTCCAACTGCACCGCATATACATGCATACATATGTGCTCGTGTAGAAGCAATTTCCCGAGCGGCAAAAGTAGAAGCATTAAAACTATGTTCTGCATGTAATATCAAACAAATATCAAACACTTTAATTTCTTCAAGAGTTGGTTTCCGTCCAAATATCATATAAAAAATATTTGCAGAATGCAAAAGTTCTTTATCTGCTTCTATAACATCCAACCCCATTCTTATCCTATTCCACGCAGCTACTATTGCAGGGATTTTTGATATAAGAGATATTGCTCTTGTTATATTGTCTTCCTTGGTATCTGAGTAAATATTTTCATCAAAATCAGCTAGAGAAGGAATACATGACTGTAAAACATCCATTGGGAGAGCTGTTTTTGGTCTATTTTTTAAATTTACAATTACGGAATCAGGCAATTTTCTTGCTTGTTTTAGTCTATATGAAAATTCTTCTAATTGGGCTTTATCAGGAAGTTCTCCAAATAACAAGAGAAAACTGGTTTCTTCAAATGTAGAATGGTTTACTAAATCTAGAATGTCATAACCACGGTAGATTAATTTACCATTTTCACCATCAATAGAACAGATCTTTGTATCTGCAACTTCAATATTTCGTAAACCGATATTTCTTGCGTCCAATTTCTAATTTATCATAATATTTGAGATTTATATATTAAAAGAATGCGGAAGTGAAAGAAGAATGATTGGCCCATAGGATATAGCAGTTTATACTTTTATTGACTCTTCATTCTTTCCTTTATTACTGATAATAAGAATATCTATACCATCTCCACTAGAAGCATCTCTTTGTATTGAGGATTTAATAGATTTAATAGCCAAATTTCTGGCATCTTCTTCATTCATTTTGGAAGTATATTGGGCATCCAAAACACCTAAAGCCATTTCAGCACCAGAACCTACTGCTGCATATTCGTCTGGAAGGAGGGATCCTAACGGATCAAGAGTATATATTTGAGGTTTAACATCATAGCCTCCAACTACAACTTGAGTCAACAATGGAAAGTAACGTCTTTCAAACATAATTACAGACATTAATTTGGCGACCGAATTAGTAGGAAGATCTCGTCTGATTTCAAATTTGCGAATCTTGGATAATGCTGCTACCTGTCGAGCAAGTACATTCATATCGGCAACCATACCTGCACATGCTGCTCCAACATTTTCAGTTAGCACAAAAGTTTTTTTAGTATTCTTATTTACAACGAAATTTCCAAAAGATACCCGTCTTTCAGATGCCAATAAAACACCATTATTAAAAGAGATTCCTACGGCTGTTGCGCCAGGAAAGTATTGGTAAGCCATTTGTGGTATATCAAATAAGAGCCAGATTTAGTCTTTTCTATTAACGTTGACTTTACGTTTTATTTTTTTCTACTATGAAGGTTATGAATTTTAATAGCTTCTCCAATAAGACGATTTTGTAATTCTAAAGCATCTTTTCCTTCTGGATGTTTCTCTTCAGCTATAGCTTCAGCTACTATTCTAATGATGTGTCTCAAAAGAAATTCATCTCCTCTTTCTGCTTCAGCTTTATAAGCTGAATTATCTTTATTTATAAATACTACATTTTCATTAGTAAAGCCATACCTAGAATCTGTCTCGTCTTCATAAGGAATTACTTTATATCCAATTTTTTTCAATGCAAAGGTTCGTTTAAGAGTTTTTATTTTTTTTAATTGAGTTTTATTTAAATTTTCTGCGGTTTGCAAAACAGAAGAAATTCGTGAAATTTGCGTAGGATTGTAGTAAGATGGCTCGGTCTCTGGATGGATAGTTTGATGTTCTAGTACACTTGTAGGAAAAGTTCCTCCTTGTTCTTGTTGTCTGATTTTAGAAGCTTCAGTAGATTTAAGATTATATTGTTCGTCTGCTGAGACTTTACTACCTTGAGTCTTAGATTTGGTAATGGAAATAGAGTTTAGACTAGCATTGTCCATATTAGAAGATGAAACTCTATCTTCTACTGTTTCATATTCTTCTTCCACTTCCACAGATTCCAGATTCTCGATTACTGCTTGGCCAAGAACTTTATCTATTTCTCGATAAATACGTGACTCTTCTTTGGTTATTAATACATCCTCATATTGAGATAATTTTGGAATTACCTCATCAGCAATAAATTGTTTTACTAATTTGTTAAAGTTATAATAATCATCATCTTCTATTATAGCAGATTTATCTGCAAATCTAGAGGTTAGAGCATCGCATCTAATTAATCCAGTTATACGATTTAATTTAGCATCAAACCCAAAGTGACTTCTTACAACAATGTGATTACCGATCATTATACCTATTCCTTTTTCTTCTTCTGTTAAGGGACGTCTTGCAACTACAATTTCACCTGTAATTCGACCATTGTCAAGATCTACTGGAATGTGGTATCCTTGTATTTCTTGGGCTTTTACTATATCAGAGCCGTTAAAATCCCATTCAGTAAATTGATCTGCTTGTTTAATAAAAACTTGAAATAGTGGTTGTCTAAGAATTGCTAATTTTCGTATTTCTTTATACAGTTTTAACACATCGATGTTCATCTTTACATTATTAAGCGATAGCTCTGTTCCATCTCTTGAAAGTTGTTTCTCTTTTACCTCGTTTAATAAAGAATTACCAGTAAATAATTGGTTAATAGAGTTTTCATCTATAATAAGGCATTTGCTATAATTATTTTTCTTTGTTTTAATCTTCATACTTGTAAAGGATGTAAGAAATGATAATCTTCCTGTACCATATCGGCCAGTACGAATCCTCTTTAATTTTGGAGATACGGACTCTATTTTTTTGTGAGGGGAGCCTAATAAGAGGAATTTTTCTATTCCTTCAGCATCCATGCCTGAATCATCCTCTACTACTATAGATCCATCTTTAAGAATGGTAATCAATACCTTTGTAGCATCTTCGTCAAAAGCATTTTCAACCAATTCTTTAATTATTTCAGATGGAGAAATCCATGTCTTTGTTGCAAATTCCTTAAAAAATGATGGATGAACTTTTAATTGTATTGACATTATATAAAATAAGAAGATTTTCTTGCCTTTATTTATTGTGTTGTTATTTTTCTAAATGAGAAAAATTTTGGAAGATTTTTGGGAGATTTATTGATCATCATAACCTTTTGACTTAAGAATCTCACTTAAACCATAGGCATTTGCTTGTGCTTTGTTAATTACTATTTCTATTGTATCTTTAGAGATATATCCTGCTGTTGAAGCTACATTTAGCGATTTTTGGTATGCTAAAGATAAAAGAGAACTCATAGTCTCGGGGGCAAAATAGACAACTTCCATTGCAAGATTTAAAGCAGATGAGTAAGATTGCTGTAATTCTTTTATATATTCTTCAACATCAAGTTGTAAATCTTGTTCTCTAAATTGAAGACCTTCTGAAATTGCATAGTTAACTAATACTCCGGCTTCAATTGGTTTTATATTTACTTTGGAAAATAGAGAAGCAAGTTTTTGTGAAATCACTTCTCCTGATCTAACTACTACTGTATCCTTTGTTACTGCAATACTCCCTTGATCGATTTTAGTTGGAACTTTTGCTTCTTTAAATTCTGATAAAACAGGACCTGGAGGAATTCCGGTATTTCCTGCAGGTATTGTTATATCCTTAGGTGCTATATCGCCTCCTTTTGCAGGCAAGAATACTTTATTTTCTCCGAAAATTAGATTAAGTTTAAATGGACTTAAATTTGTAAACATGAGAGCACATTGACCTTCTAATTCTTTACTTAACTCTTCAATACCAGAAATTCCTTTTACTTTTTCAAATGCTCTTTGAGCAACTTTATTTTTTATTATTTTAATGTTAATTTGATTATGAAATTTTTTTCTTAACGGCATTAATTGTGTAGCTCTAACTTTATTCATTTTTGATAATGCAATAACTTGATATTTTGATGGAAGTTCTTGTAATTCTTGGTACAAGAGTTGCTTCTTTGGAGGATATTTTTTAGTTAATTGGTTTGAGCTCATATTCTACTAACCACTTTTCATTTTTTAGATAGTTTGGTCAAACCGATAGCATTACCCATTGTAAATTTTACAAACGTATTACGGATGTTCTTATCTCCTTGAGGTAATTTTTTTTCTACAATAGATAAAATGGCACTAGCGTTTTGGATAAGTTGTCTATCATCCATTTTTTCATCTCCTATTTTGGTAGAAACATTAAGTTGATTTCTTACCCTAACTCTTACAGAACTTCTTAATCTAGTTAATATACTTTCAATTGGAGCTCCATATGGTATAGGTGTTGGCATTTTACCTTTAGGTCCTAGAAATTGACCTAGAGAACGACCAACTGTTGACATTAATGAGGTATCAGAGACGAAAAAGTCATAGGACTTTGCTAATTTTTTTGCTTCTTTTTTATTAGTACCTATTCTATCGAGTTCCTCTACTTCAATAATTCTATCTGCTTCTGCTCGCCTAGCTCTTGTACCCATTTCTCCTGAAGTAACCACACAGATTGTAGCTTGACGTGAGAGTTTATTTGGTAAATGCACAACTTCATTAAAACTAAAACCTTTTTTTACATCGATATCTTTTAATACAATAGTTAGATCAATAGATTGATCGAAATTACGTTTTTTGTAATCCCTTCTAGCATGCTCAATAAGTTCCTTAAGTTCAGCATCACTTGTCATGGTAAATACATCAAACTTTGATAGATAGCTACTTAAAATCGTTTACAATACAATATAAAATTATTATACTTTAATAAAATAAGTAACTCTAGAAATAATATCTTTTTTAAAGTAATTGAATTTTATAAAATTTATATATATCCACCAATAAAATTATTTTTTGTATATGGTCGAAAAGATGACTGCGTTTTGGTTAATCATACTGACAATAATTACTTGTGCTGCAATTCCAGTTTTCTTAGTAGTATTGACGTCTCCTCAACCTACTCAATTTATTATTGTTACTAGCGGAAAGCTCATTGACAATGAACCATATAAAGATAAAGTGAATTTCTTTCTTATACCAAAGTTGATTGTATAAATGGGAAAATTTCTTTTTTTTAAATATTCTATTCATATTAATCGATTACAACAAACTAATGATGATAAATTAACATTTTCTCCCTATTATTTTCCATAAAAAATGGCAGAAAATAATCTATTAGGTATGCTCCTGTGGTTGGGAGAATTAACTGTTGCCAGTTGGATACTTTCCTATGGAGCTGAACATCTTTCTGAGAAATATGGGGCTAAGTTTGTAGGAAGAGTCTTATTAAGTATAGCAACAACTTTGCCAGAAATAGCTATAGTAATGTATGCTGCAGCAGGTGGGTCATATGGAGTTGCCATCGGTTCTGGCCTCGGCAGTAACTTGTTAATGATGACACTCGGATTAGCAATTATGTTGATTATAGCCACAACAAGACTTTCTAAGGCTCCTCTTAAACATATTGATGTGAGTACTTTTAAAAATGACATGATATTTCTGATATTGGCTGCTGTAATAAGTTTTGTACTCTTTTTAGATGGTTATAATTATATTGATGGATTCATTTTTCTAGGTTTATTCGCTGGCTACATAGTATTATCCTTATATGAAATGAGAATAGAAAATAAAGAAAAAGTTGCCAATACTATGAATCACAATGCTGATAATGCTAATAGTGCTGATAATAATGATAATAAGAAATTAATTATTGAGAAAGATATGTCTTATAATAATAAGAAATTTATCAAAGCAATGGGAGCTTTTCTCATTGGAGCTATTGGTATAGTTCTAGGAGCAGAACCTTTTATTCATTCACTAGAAGGATTTGCTACAGACGTTAAAATATCTTCTGTAATCTTAGCTGTTATAATTAGCCCTATTGCAGGAGAAATGCCTGAAAAAATATCTATGATGCTACTGGCTAGAAAAGGTGCTGCTGGTGCTGCCATAGCTATTGCAAATGTTCTCGGTTCTAAAATTCTCAATAATACACTATTACTTGCAGTAGCAGTCTTTGCTGCAATGTTTTCATTTGGCTTTAATGAGACTATTGAAATAACTGAGATTTTGTATTATCAAATTATTTTAGTTACAGTAATTACAATTATAGCAGTTCTTCCTATGATGTTTAGGAAAAAAATAGGATTAAGATTTGGATTAATTCTCTTGTCTATGTATATAGTCGCTATTTTGATACAATTTCTATTTCCAGGAAGTACACATTAACAATTATAAAGTAATTCTATACGACAATAAATTATATGCATACATACTTTATTTTTCAATTTCACAAGGACAATTTTCAGATTTTAAAAGACATTTTTCACATAGAAAAGTTTCTTGACAGCCCAATGGAGCACATATTTTAAAAGATTTTAGATTTCGCCCACATTTACATTTGTCAATAAGCAATTTTCTTGTACTTGTAAACTTAAAAGGTTATATGTATGTAATAATAAAAAAATTAAAGAAATAAAAAAAGAATTATCCAAATAATGACGATAATCCTTCGAGTGCTTCTTCTTCCTTCTTCTCTGGTTTCTCTTCAGCAGGTTCTTCTTTTGTTGCTGTATCAGGTGTAGTAGAACCGCCAGCAGTTGGTGTTGCACCTGTAGCTACAGTCATTGGAGCAGCTTTTAAAGCATCTTCGATATTTACATCTCCTAATGCTGCTACAAGTGCTTTTATTCTTACAGCATCAGGAGAAGAACCTGTTGCTTTAATTACATTAGTAATATTATCTTCAGTAATATCTTGTTTTAATTTATGTAATAATAATGCCGCATATACGTATTCCATTATTTATCAAAATCGAATTATAAGGAAACCATAATATAAAACTTTCAGATTGTTATAAAATTATAAAATCTTTACACTTCTAGCAACAGCATAAACATGTTCTTTCAAATCTTTATCATAAAGAGAATTCATTTTCTCTATTAAGATAGTTCGAAAATGAAGTTTTTCTTCTTCAGAATGAGAATAAATAACATCTGCAAACATTTCAGGCATATTTTCTTTTATCCAGCCTTCTAAGACAAAAAATCGTTTCTCATTAATCCACTTTACTTTATTGATGCTTTGATCTATATTACCATAATAATTTCCGGTTTCAATTCTATCAATAAGAATAAAAATACAATTATCTGGATCGGGATCATCCAATACTTCTTGAGATCGTTGTCCTAAATTGCCTCTTTGTCTTTTTGCAATCAGTCCTATTGGCTTTATATATGATCCTAATACTGTCAGTAAATTTTTATTAATGGATTGTATTCTCCCCAATATAATTTTAGTATATTCGTTTTCATTTTCTACTGCAAAAACATAATCTCCAGTCTTAATCTTACCAATTCCAAACATTATTCGATGTTAAAAGCTAAATTATATATTATTTACTATAACTGTAAGTCTTAGAAAAATAATATTAATTATTTTAATATATTACCTTCACATTGCTAAAAATCTTGGAAAATAGGGAATATTTTAAATTTAATTGGTTTAATATAATTACATTTATTAATCTAGATCTATAACCGTATTCCGAAGATAACTTGCAAAGGTTTGATGAACTTGATATGAAAATCCTTACAGAGCTTACACGGGATGCGAGTACGTCTGTTCCGCAATTAAGCAAAAATTTGAATATTAACTCTTCTGTGTTATATAGTAGAATCAAACGTCTTTCAAAAAGAAATCTGATTAAAAAATTTACTATAGTAGTAAATGATTCGATGCTCGGACTTAATATTAAAGCTACAGTAGGAATCAATCGTGATCCAAAAAGAAAAGACACCATTCATCAAGAATTGCTCGTGATTCCTGAAGTAAGATCTTTATCTGAAGTTACAGGTAGATTCGATATGATTGTAAATATTAATGCTAGTACCTTAGAAGAATTACACAATATTGTAATTGAGAGAATAGGTAAAATTGATGGAATTCAAAATACTGAAACTTTTGTTGAAATGCAAAGAACTGAAAAAGATCCAGATTATTCAAAACAAGTTTCTTAATTTAAGACATCGCATAAGCAATTTTTATAGAACGTTAATTTATAAACAGATAAATTCAAATACAATAAATAGGCTTTAATTAAACACTTTGAAAATTCAAAATATATTTCCATATTTAAAAAGGCGGTTACTAGATATGTATCAAACTCTATTATTAGCTAAGAAAACATCCAAAGATGACTATGTGACCCATATGAAATTTGTATTATTAGGAATGGGAGTTATTGGAGGAATTGGATTTACTATCAAGCTCATTGGAGAATTCTTAAATTCTTAATAGATGTAATTAAAGAGCTAAAGAATTATTTTCCAACAAATAATATCTTACATTTAGTGAAATAGCCTTTACTAAGATAATTTCTTATATTACATTAAAAAACCTAAACTTTGATCTTAACTAATTGTAGAGTTTTAAATAAAGTCAAAACATAATTATTGAGAGCGTAAATTCATTATAAAAATTATTGTTAACGGGCCCGGAGGGCTTCGATCCCTCGACTTCCGGCTCTCTTCCTATACTAAATAAAATAGAAGGCAGGCGCTCTGTCCATGCTGAGCTACGAGCCCTTCAAAATTGAAGAAACTTAAACAAATTTAAAGATTATCGTTTAAAATTTATATATATAATTAATTTTCCTCGTTGTATTACGAATTAGATTAGGCTTTTTAATCTGAGTAATTATATAAAAACTGTTATCAGTATCTTATATACGTATGATAGAGAAAAAAGAAATATCTATTCAGTTAGAAACAAATGAAATTCAACCTAATACCGAAGTTCATGGTAGAATAGAATTGAATTATAATGGAAGATTTGATAGTATAGTAATAAATTCTCAAATTGAACATTCGAGTGATATCTTCACTTATATTCAATTGAATGGAAAAAGAATTAATCATCCATATGCACGACTTTCAATCTTTAAAAAAGACTTGGAAGAAAAAAACATAATAGAATTTATTGCAATTACCCAACATGTACCACAAAAAGAGTTTTCTAAAGTTAAATTTAGAACATCCATAATTCAAGAACATAAAGAGGTCGCAAATGACATTTTATTTTTAAAAATAAAAAAATAATATTAAAAGAATAATAATAATAATAATACTATGAGAAACTCTTTACTACAGTGACTTTAGAAACCATCCAAGGATGTGGTTCACAATGATATGGATATTCTCCATCTTCAGTAAATACAAATTCATATGTTCCTCCTGGTGGAACAAGACCTATTGTCTCCATAGAATCAAATTTTCCTGATAGACGATCGTGATAGTCATTATCCGTCGTAACAGTATGAGCAGTTGCATCGAGATTTTCCCAAATAACTTTATTATTTTGACCTAATGTTGCTCTTGCGTCAGAGGGATCATAAAATTGAGGATTTGTTGGAAGACCTGCACCTTCAACAATGTTTACCGTTAAGGTTTCTGCAGGATTAGCAATTTCGTCTGGAACATTTGGTTTAAGATTTATTTCTTTAAGAAATACAAATTGATAGAATGCAAAACTAATTGCTATTGCTATGATAAAAAATATAATAGTTAAACCGCCTATATTAGCCTGTTGTGACCTTTCCATAGTATTACATACTTCCTTGGTAGAGTCGTTAATTTAATTTTTCTTTTTTTGCCAATATCTCCTAATCTTTACTCCACATTTTTTCAAAAGAGTTCTTATTTTTCCCTGCAACTTTAAACACCTTACTCAAAAGTCCGTTACTCTTAATTTGGCTCAATACATTTTCAGAAGATGACGCTAATTTTGGTTTGTCTTCAGCATCACCTAATGAAGCCTTTCTATGCTGTAATGATTTTATTTTATCACTATATTTTATAGATGGAGGAGGAGGATTATTAGCAATTGTTCGTCCATGTCTATAGATGTGGAACATACCTGCAAATACTAGCATAATGATTCCAATAATGAACAAGGATATGTTTTTCATTCCAGCAAGTAGAGCATAATAAGCAGCAATATTCAAGTATATTTGGAATCCTATTAATGCTATAAATACGAAATATATCCATTTTTCACTAAGAGTTATTGGACTTTCAGTTTTTTTAGGTTGACGTTTCGCATTAGCTTCTGCATTTTTGGCCAATTTTATCATCAAATATGTAAATCCAAATGATAAAGGAACTAGAGCAAGCATTACGCTATAAAGAAAAATTGGATCAATTACCAATCTTTCCAAAAGAGATTTAGTTCTATCAGGATCGATATAGAATCCCCAATATGTGGTTACTACAATTTGGGCAATACTTGTAATTCCTATTGCAGAAATGATTGGCCTATCCTTCCATGAAAATTTCTTATATTTATCTATGAAAGGAATGATTAGTAATGTAAATATGAAGATACCTGGCCAAGCAACACCTGTAACAAATTTGTCATACTGAGATCTAAGGAAAGCATATAGACCAGTAAGATACCATTCGGGTACAGTAATACCAGGTGGAACATTAGGATCAAACTTTAAGCCCATTTCAACAGGGAAAACCCCTCCTGTAATCATTATTGCTCCAGTAATAGCCATTACCATTGGAACATCAAAAACGAGAAATCGTGGGAAATGTACTGTCATCAAGCCTATTAATGCTATTGGGAGTAAAAATACATGAAATGCATAAAAGCGTAGTACAAAGTCATGGAATCCAGCTCCAAAAAATGCATCCCTCATATCGGGCCCTATAATAGGAATAGAATTAGTTAAAGAAGCAGCGATGGATATAGCCAATTCTGCTCTTTCACTAAAGATAATATCATATCCGGTAAAGGCTTCTAAAATCGTTAATACACCTAATATAATACCAGTAACCCAAAGTATTTCATTTCTAATTTTATATCTACCACTAAAATATTGATAATACATGTGAAGAATTGCCATCATAACCATAGCATTAGAAGCATGATAGTGAATGTTTCTGAGATGGAAACCATATGGTATAGAATCATTAATATTTTCTACACTATCCCATGCTCTATCGAGAATCGGTTCATACCATAACATAAGGAGTGCTCCAGTTATACCAAGAATTATAAATATTACAAATGTAAGCATTCCCAGAAATCCAAGAGGGCTTACAAAACGAGTAGGAAAAGTAAATTTTAGTCCCATGAATATTGTTCTATCTAATCCGGAATAGATCCACCGGAAAAGTCGAACAAGACTATTTTCTTTATGCAATGAAGCGACCAAATCCTACTATCCCATTCCCATTTACATTCCAATTTGGAGGTAAAATCCACAAATAACCATCTTTATCAACTTCCAAATCTAATCGAGGAAGAACATTTGAAGGAGGTGATTGAAGTGCTGCAGGTCCTGCAAAAGCTGCTCCTGTCAGGGGATCGTATAAAGTGCCATGACAAGGACATTCTCCTCTCTTTCTTCCATCTTGAGGCCAATATTTCCATAAACACCATAGATGCAAACAGACCATGCTATAAGCACGAAAGGCAGAAGCATCATTTTTCTCTCCTCCTAATTCCTGAGGTAGACGTATAAATTGCCATGTTCTAAATGCCTCTTCATTGAGCGCAGGATCTTCTGATCTTGGATAGATAATTGCTTCAGAATGATTAATCTTAAATGTTTTTACATTAGCTTGAGAACCATCAGGAAGTTCAACTTTGGCTTTTTCAGTAGTAGATCCACTAGGATTAGGTAAAAATTTTCCCCAATCAACAAATGGGGTAAATGTCAGAACAGTACCCGCTGCTGCTAATAGCTTTAAAAAGTCTCGGCGTGAAATTTTATCTTCCCCACGTGGTGCGGGAGGTGTAGACATTACAATAGATGACTAAAAAATATTTTATAAATCTTTGTTCTTCAGGTTATATTTTATAAAAACTAGTAAATAACTAGGATAAAATAAAATCAACTTTTTAACATTCTAACTCTAACGATTCCATTTAAATATGCTACATCTTTGATTTCAGATACATACATATCTTCTCGCAACCCAATAGAAACAATTGGATTAACTGATCCTCCTGAAAATATTTGTAAAGTATGCGAGCTTTTTTCATAAACTGCTCGCAAATTTTGAGAATTGCTTATACCTTTCATTTCTATCAAAATTTCATAAAAATTATTACCTTCTATAATATCTGGCTGAGAAATCGAATGTCTACTATTATCCTCATACAATCTTTTAGGATAAACTTTAGAATTCCTTTTGATAAAATTATGATTAGGACCCTGTCTTTGAAAAATGGTAGGAAACAAGGTCTTTGCAATATAACTCGTTCCGGCGCCTACTACAAAACCTCCAATGTGAGCCAAATAAGCCACGCCTCCTTCTGGATTAATAATACTAAATATTACTTGAAGGATAAACCATAATGGAATGTAAGCAATAGCAGGAATTCTTACAGTTGTAATAAAAAATGCTGTTATGATTGTAAGAATTTTTGCTTTAGGAAAAAGTACCAAGTAAGCACCTAATACTCCAGATATTGCTCCTGACGCACCAACAGCAGGAATACTACCAGAACCAACTGATACTGCATAAAAACTATGGATGATTCCAGCTGCTATTCCCCAAAATAAATATAAAATAAGATACTTAAAGTGTCCAAATCTGTCTTCTATATTATCACCAAAAATATACAAGAAAACCATGTTCCCTATTATGTGCATAATACCACCATGAAGAAACATAGAGGTTATTATAGGAAAAAAATCTCCCTGTAGGACAAGATCTGGCATTGTCCCATATGAAAAAAATATTTCATTGGTTCTCAACTCATTACTAAAAAAATTTGTTTCTATTATTTCCCAAATAAATATTATAAGATTTAAAGCTATGAGTGAATAATTAATATATGGACGTCCATGCAGACGTGGAGTATCATCATGTATAGGAAACATTTAATATGATATCTCAGGTCGTTTGCTATACTTGAAAAGGATTACTACTTGGTAAAAAGTCATCTTTTTTTCCATGAGCTTTTTTATTATGTCGTAAAAGATGCTCCTTATCTTGAAAAATAATATTACAATTTTTACATTTAATTTCATTGGTCTCTTGATTTTTTTTTCTTTTTAAAATTTCAGCGATTCCCATAATATAGTTAAATATAGATAGTTCTTTTTAAGTTATATCAATTATAGCATATTATCAAGAGTATAATAATAATAAATAAAAATTACTAGTGTAAATTTTATTCCATTACGATCATGGTAAGAGTAGATTTTACTCCTGTTAATTTTCTTAATTTCCATGTAATTGTTTCTTTAACCTTATCCATAGTATCAGATTCTACTTTTGCAATAATATCATAGACACCATAGACTTGAAAAACTTCTCTAACTCCTTCTAAATTTTTTAAATCTCTTACTATTGCATCTTCGCTCCCCAACTCTGTGTTTAATAATACAAAAGCACTAGGCATGAACTTTTATAGGAAAATTGATATATAAAAACATGCTGAAATAGTCCTTTGAAATAGGTATTTTCATATTTCATTTTCTATTTCATTTTATGTTTCATTTAATTTCCTTTCATCAAAAGGTCCTGCCATTTCCCATTGATAGTTAAAGAAATCTTCGCACCAATCATGAAAGTTTTGATCTTGACTATAGAACATAATATTTAAATCAGGTTCACCTTTAAGGTTTGGAAATAACAAGCAAGCTTCTCTCTCATTAAAAATTGTCATTATGCTTACCTTATTAATCATCTTTCTTTCTACCATACCTTTGGAAATTAGACTTTGCCATCCTATTTTTTCAAGTAATTCTCCTCTTCCTTTTGGAATTATAGTATCTTTTGAAAAAATATAAGAAAATTTTATACCAGCTTGAATTTTGTTATTCACTGTTTCAATTAAATCCAGGGGAACTTGAGACATAATTTCTTTGATATAGACTTTGGAATTCCAATAGAGTGTTTTCCAACGTTGTAAATTTGCCATTACTCCAAAAATGATTTCGCTATTTTGTAAAGAACCAATTCTTTGAATGAATTTCAATGGCAATTCCCCAATTGAATGTTCTATAAAATATTGTTTATTTTGTAGAAGAAACTCATAGCCTGGAATCAAAAAGACAACTGCTTTACCATAAGAAGTTAATCCCAAATCACCTTCTCCATCTTTAAAAACCAATCCTGAATCAACTAATCTTATTATGTTTCTATGTGCTTCTTGCATAGTTGCATCTAATTCAGAAGACAACTGAGATAATCTATACTTGTGTTTAGATAACTTTAATAACATAGAAAGTCTTAAATCTCCAGCCAATTCAAAGAATAAAGATTCTGTTTTTTCAGGAAGGTTATTTTGCATTTTATTATACTATAATTCGTTTCAAAGATTTAAACTTGAATAAATCAAATGAATTTAATTAAAATTAAATCTGAAAAGTCAAGTGTTTAATTAAGAGTGATTATTAAGGTGAGACTCTTGTAATCGTTCTTGGAAAAGGCAATGTATCCTTTATGTCATTAATATTGAGTATCCATCTCATTAAACGTTCTATTCCTAACCCAAATCCACCATGGGGTACAGAACCATATCTTCGCAAATCAAGATACCAATCATAATTTCTTTTTTCTAAGCCTTCCAACATCATTCTCTTTTCCAAATTATCAAGGTTATCTTCTCTTAATCCGCCAGAAATAATTTCACCAAAGCCACGAGGCGCAAGCAAATCAGCCGCAATTCCTAGACCATCTTTGGAAGCATCTGCTTTAACATAAAATGGTTTTATTTTTAATGGATATCCAATAACAAATAACGGTTTCGAAGAATTTTCAGTAAGTATTCTTTCTGATTCAATACTAAGATCATCACCATATTCAATATTTCTTAAAATTTCTTTATCAACTATTTTAAATTCTCTATTTCGAAGTATATCTATTGCTTTTTCATATGTAATTCTATCAAATGGAGAAGATGTTTTCTCCAATTCTGAAATATCCCTCTTCAAAAATTCTAATTCTACTTTATTATTTTGCACAATATGTTTGATAACAAATGTAATAAGTTCTTCTTGAATTTTTAGAAGGTCATCTAAAGATATCCATGGTGCTTCGGCCTCTAAATGTAAAAATTCTGTTAGATGTCTTACAGTTCTCGATTTCTCAGCCCGAAATGAAGGAGTAATAGACCATACGGGACCAAGAGAAAAGATCATTGCTTCCAAATATAATTGGGCACTTTGAGAAAGGAATGCATCATCTTCAAAATATTTTAGATTAAATAATGTGGATCCTCCCTCTACGGATCCCTTTACAATCACTGGAGCAGTGACTTCAATCCAATCATTATCTGTAAACCATTTTCTTGAATAATAGAGAATTGATGAACGAATCTTAGAAATCGTTGTCATTCTACGAGTACGTATAGCAAGGTGTCTTTTATCTAACAAAAGATCAAGACTTTGATATTCACCTATTGGATAATCATTCTTAGCAATGTTAAAAACTTTAATAGAAGTAGCTTTAATTTCATAACCACCTTCAGGAGCCCGCGAATCTTTTTGAATAACTCCAAAAATTTCAACAGAAGATTCTATAGTTAAATTATCTGTTTTTGAAGAATCGATAATACATTGGATAACACTTCCTCTTTCATCCCGTATTAATAAAAAAGTATTTTCTTTTTGTTTTCTAATTCGATGTATCCATCCTTTAATAGAAATATTTTTTCCAATATACCTCTCATTCTTTAGTTCTTTAGCTCTGATAATCTTCATAGTAAATCATTTTGTATATTATATTTATTGTATTTTAATTAGTGATAATTAGCAAATCTAGAATTTTTAGCCACTATAGCTTTACCAATAGATGATAATAATTTTCAGATCTCTGATACCATTTTTATTTTTACATTTGATAACAATAATTAGTTCTTTTTAATATTCAGTAAGCATTTATAAACTATTTACCTAATTAAAAAACAATAATAATTAGAGATAGATATTAGAAAATGCTTAATCTAAACAATTGGACCATTCTCAAAGTAGATTTGACACGATTAGAGATTATATAACATCTCAAATCATAAAAACTATGGTTGGTAGCATATAGTACAATAAAATCAAACTAACAATTATTCTGGTAATGAATCGCAATTCATTTTACCGTTTTCATTTTTAACAAATAAATATCGATTATCTTTAAAAATAAAAGTTAATTCATTTCCTTGTACTTCTACATCCAACAATTCCTGTCCTTTTATTCCATCAAATTTTACCATAATATCAATTGTAATAGATATTTTTAAAAATTTCTATAAAATTCACATTCTAAATTAGTCATATTATGAAAGAATTAATGATATTTCTTCCTCATTAGATTTTCCTTCCAGTTTTGTTGGTTCAGTAAAGTTATGCTTTCCCCAAGAAATTTTTACATTTGCATAAATTTTTGAGATCTTTTTAGTTATTGTTGATGGATTCAATTCTATAGTTTTTTCAATATCAAATAGCAAAGATTTTGCTTCTTCTTCCGATTCAGGATAAAAAGGAGAATCATCTCTAACTATAAAAATCCATATCCTATGGGGTATTCTTGGATTCCTTGTCCAAAAAAAAACTGCTTTCTTAACAAATTTTATAGAATATAAAATTTTGTTTCCAGATTTTAAATCTACATTTATTGTTATCCTAAATGTATTATCAAATTTGTTATATGCTCTTTCCCATAGTGACTGGTTAAATAATTCTCTGATTTTTCCATTTATTTTTAAACTTAAACTAAATAATATTTGATCATTGGATTTATTTTGGTTAGTTATCTTGGATAAAACAATATTATCTAATGAATCTTTTTCTTCATTCAATGATTATTTACAATGTGGTATGAT
>DASVFI010000061.1:0-6899 GCA_036380115.1 Nitrososphaeraceae archaeon
ATCAATTACGTCAAAAATAATTTCTTTTAAATTTTTCAATTCAGAATGCTTAAGTTACTCCTTCATTTTCTTTAATATGAAAAGTTATTTTCTAGAGAATTCAATCCAAAGAAAGATTAAGACAAGATCTGTAAATCATCACTGATTATTTAGTCACAATCGAACTACTTAATAACTGTAGTAGGAATAACTATAGTATCACTTTTATTAGCAAATCTATTCTTTTTACAAACACAAACAGTATACGAAAAAAGATGCTTAAGAACAAGAAGAGGCAATGGAGGATGCAGAAGAGAATGATGATAGTGATGATGATTGACTGCTGTTGCTATTAACTAACTCATATTTTTTAAATTGTTATATACAACTATAGAATTGAATCGAAGCTCATATGCAATAGTTTTCTATAACAATCATTTCCTCAAATTCTATTATCATTATCTTCCAAAATACAAAAATCAACTAAAGTCTCTTAGTTGAAATCCTACTATCATAATGAAAATAATAAAAATATAAAAAAATACAATTCAATGATGCTGGTATTGGCATATTGCATATACAAAAAGATGATTATTTTATTAATTTGATAGATACATGGAGAGGGAGTAAGGGGAGTTATCTGTTTTTTAATCCTAAATTATTGTCTGTATTTAAAACACTATTATGTTATTATTACCTTTTTAGATGAAACAAACTATTACAACTTTGTATTCAAAGACTCTTTATTATCTGATGTATTTCTGATACATGAAGGTATAATTTATTAAATATTGAGTAAAACAGTATCTACCAAAAGAACTAGTTCGGTATTTTTAGCAGCTATACTAGCAGCAGGAACAATTGCTGAATTCTCTCCATCATTTATGGTCGGAACAGCGCAAGCCGAACCATATTATGGAATGGACAGCTATGACAAGAAATCAAACAGAAAAGACGTCAATGCCAAATCTATTAAATGCAACAATATCAATGTAAACGTCAATGGATTAGAACTTGATATATTCTACCATTTCTTATTGGCATAGTAAGTTAAGGAGAAGGAAATGAAGGCGTTAGTTCCTATGGAAGTGGCGAAAGAGGCCATGGTGTAGATGGACAATCAGGTTCTTACAGACTTTAGATTTGTATGTATCACAATTATAACAATAATGTAGAAGTTGTCAATGAAATAACAGCACCTGAACCACCAGAAGTATCAACACGTGAAGAGTGTTTTGGTGCAAATACTACACTTCAAGAAACAATCTTAGACTTTCTTCTTCTCATGGATGTGCTTTACGAAGTTATTGTAGATGGTTCCACTCTATCTATCACAGGGAGGTTATTACTATAGAACAACAATGTGCTTTACTTGAAGCAACAGCTTATTCCTACAACAGATAGTCTACTAGAATTCCTTCTTACATCAATCATTGAAATTGAAACAGGTTCTATTACTGCTCTAGAAACTGAAATTGATGCATTAATTGAATGTCTATTAGAAGCAGAAGCGATAGTTGAAGAGACACCTTAAAGTGGTTAGTTAACAACATTCAAAACCTTTAAATTTTTTTTGATTACTTTATTTAAATTATTTAATTATCATCAATGCTCTTAACTGTAATTCTTATAAGTGAACTTATGTATTAGCAAAGTTCAAATCCCGAGCCCGATTATGAATATCTTCCAATTATTAAATAATCAATCTTAAAAATCTTAAACTTTATTAATTTTCTTTAATACGACGAGGAGTAAAGGATCTGACAATTGTATGCTGCGAACATTTTAAGTAACATTTCTAAATAAAAAATAATAATGGTATATTTATCGATTGAACTTATTCCTAATCATTTACAAAAATGTTTATACCAATTGTAATAATAGAAATCATTATTTGCTTTAAAGTAATTATTAAGTTTAATTAGATATGGCATATGTTTCTGATGATCCAAATTTAACAGAAAAAACATATAATACTGCTTATAGGAAAGGCGATATAACGGGTGAACCTGCAGATAATGTTACTACAGATATAAAAAAAGCGGCTAAATTGGCTACCCTACTTGAAGGAATTTCCTTTCCAACAAATAAGGAAAGGATAAAAGATCATCTCAATAGATTATCTCCTTCTATGGGAAATAGGATTAATGATGTCTTGGAAGCAATTCAAAATAACTTGGAGGACAATGTTGAATATAATAGTACCTATGAAATAGAAAAAGCGGCCAAGTTGGTTGAACAGCAATAGAAGAAAATAAACGGATATTGATAATGACAAATCTCATTATATTTGATTAAAATTTCTTAAACTTATTGGCGAAAATAAAAGATAGAATTATTAACTTAGGATAAATAGATTACAGGCAAAAATGTATGTCACACCTCTGAACGGGATATAATAACTAAAAAAATTATTAATTAACTTTATAAATGAATTAAACTTATTCTTGAGGCGTGGAAAATTTTCTATTTGTAAAGCCCTATTCTTATCTATGTGTTTATTGATACATTAATAGATGAACAAATATCAAAAATGTTGTTGTAAAATAAATGAAAAAAGTGTAGGAGTAGAGAACTCTGTTGACAAGTAGAATATTACTTCCCCATGATGGTACAGAAATCTCAGATAAGGCACTTGAGAAATCCAAAGAATTTGTCAAAGCATTTGATGCTGAACTTTATATATTCCATGTAATAGGACATAGTCCTCTTCCACCATCACTAATTTTAGACAATGATAGACAATGGATAGCAGAATCAAGAAGAAATATTGCAAAAAAATTAAAGGAAGGTTGGTTAAAAATGGCAAAAGAAAAGATCAGTCCTGTACTAGAAAAAGAAAATATAAAATTTAATATAACTGTATCAACAGATGAACAACCTATTAGTGAACAAATTGTAAAATTTGCATCAGAAAACAAAATAGATCTTATTATTATTGGTAGTCAGCGATTGAGTGAAATTCCAAGAATTAAAGCATTGGGTAGTGTTTCAAGAAAAGTTTCAGAAAACGTCGATTGTCCTATAATGATAATTCATTAAATATTATAATTTTAATTTACAAAATTGTTAAATTTTAATTATAAACTTATGATGATATCGGTTTCGATAATGAGGTTCAACCATCATACAAACAGCACATTATCTTGAGTTGATCAATATTTTATGAAAAATAGAGTAAATAACTCATTTGAATATATAGATACTATGTAATCTATCTATTATTATATGATTGAGATAAATTATGATAATAATAATGAGGATTATTATCCCATAATAGTAGCAAAGGATTCAAATTTGCAATTACCTCTCTCTTCGCCATCATCATCAATAAATATAGCAAAATGGCAAGATCAAAGATTAGATCTAGTAGAGATTCCAAAGGGATTAATTGAGATGTTACAACATTTTGGTTTTACAGTTGAAAAAATATTAGATTGTGGACCTTCTCATATTGCAGAGATATTAGGAATAGATGATTATCTTGGAGAAATAATATATCAAGAAACAAAAAAAGCAACTAGAAATATAATTTCTAGTTCTAATTTTTAATTAATTACTTATTAGTTATTTATTGTTGATACATTTTTAATTAATTCCTTCATTAGTTTACCTTTAAATGGTATACAACAAGGATAAAGAAATAGATAAAGATCATGGGGAATACCTGAATTTCTTAAAATTAAGTATAAAAAAACATAGAGAATCTCTCAATATGTAGAAAGTGAAATTTGGGAGAAAGAGGAGCATCAAATTTGTTGTTATATGGAAATGGAAGAATAAGTTTTATTCTGTTTGTAAATAATATGTAGAATATTCTAATAAAGTTTTTCTTACTGTTTCTTTGGACAATAGATTAAAATAAGTAAATCACATATATATCATTCATGAAATACCGAAGCAGAACAGAAATCGTATCAATGATACTAGAGTCAGCAAATGGAGGAGCAACCAAGACAAAAATTATGTATATAGCTTTTCTAAGTTATAACCAATTAAAGGAATATCTTTCTGTCTTGATTGAAAATAATCTCTTGGAATATCTTGAAGGAACTAGAACATTCAAGACTACAGAAAAAGGATTAAACTTTCTCAAAATGCATAACGAAATGGCGGAATTACTACATACTACAATCAAAAAAGATTAGTTAATTTTATTTTTTTAAATGTACTAAAATTACAATATTATTTTTTATAGTGACTCTACATTAATATCCATTTTAAAAATAATGAAAAGTAAGTCTTGACTATTGTCTTACTTATAATATTGAACTCTTATTTTAGCACTGAACTCGTTTTGTTTCCCAAAATAAATATTTTAAATTATCATCAAAAAAACCATATTATAAAATATATACAAATAAAGAGCATCAAAATGGTTATTGTGAAAAGATAGTCCTTCTGATGCGTTAATATTTTTTAAAGAAAATAAGATATTCTTTTCTCTTGTTTTACTTGTCTTATGATAAATAAGATAGGTATTGAATTCAAATGTTGAAGTATTGTAGTATTTTACTTATCGTTATTGGTTATAAGCAATAATAGAATCAGAAATAAGATAGTTTTAAATAGTTCATAAATATGTATATAGTAAAAGGTTAAATAATAATACAGAATTAGGTATTTAATCTTGGTTTAATAGCTATCAATTCAGATGAACTCAGAATAACAAAGACGAATGCCCTTTCTCTATTCTCTTTTTTTTCTTCTATCTACTGTGAAGAAATGGATAACATAAATCTTCAATTTTTGGAAAAAAAATTTCAGAAGAAGGAAAAGAATGATTAATCCTTTTCCGGCCCTTTAAAATATCCTTCCATCACTATTTCTTCCAATGGTTTTCTATCCTTGGGAAATTCAACTTGCTGAAGTTTAGGCGGAAGGTTTTCTTTAGGCCCTCTTTTTCCAATAGCAATCATCGCCATAACGTCATAAATTTCAGGGATGCCTAAGTCTGTCTTAGCTCGTTGATAGTCAAATCTTTGCATCCCATGGGTAGCAATTCCCCGGTCTGATGCCTAAGCCAAATTTTCCCATGCTGCACCAGCATCAAGCTGATGTGTAATAGAAGACTTTTCATTATATTCAAAAGTCTTTCTTGAAATAAGGACAACTAAAACTGCAGAATCTTTTAGCCCATATTTTATTGCCTTCATCCAACAGATTAAAAAATTTATTCCAACTTTCTGTATTTCTTTTTGCATAGATAAACCTCCCTGGCTGATTATTGTATGAGGATGGTGCCCATCTAGCAGCTTCAAAAAGTGACATCAAGTCATGATCATTTATATCTTCGCCTGTCATAGACCTGGGTGAGCACCTATTACTAAACAATATATTAATTTGGTGCGTTGGATTTCTTTTATTGTGAATTTCTGAATTAAACATGGGATGAGATAGAGGAAGAGTAATATATAAAAATGCAAATTGATTCTGACATTGAAAATTACTGCTTTACTTATTTGATTATACCTCCAGCTCCAAAGAAGTTTAGGAGATCTACAGTAATAGGAAAACTACTCCCATTCATAGGAATGACCCTAGTTCTGTATTGGCTAGAATATACATACATTCTAAATGTCGATAGAAGGTACTGTCGTTTTATTTTCTTCTTCAGACTACGATGAAGCCTATAGATGTAGAAGCAATATTAAACAAGTCTCTTGCAACATTACATTAACACATTAGATGAATTTGATACATTACTTTTTATTATTTTATTATAGAAAAATAAAATGATAATTTGAGTTAAATAATATACAGATTAACCTACTCCACTTGGTTGTTTATGTTCTACATGTTCTAGCTTTACATGTTCTTCTTTTGCTGCGATACTATCAAAAAGAAGACCACATTTTTCACATCTAATTTGTGAAGTTCCAGTTTTATTATTATTGGCGGTTGATGACTCAGATACCACTGCCATAATAACAAACTCAAAGTTAATAATAGTTTTGAATAAAGTATGCTAAATAGAGTATATAGATAAAAGCAAAAAGAAAAATGTTAGAAATTAGAATAGGTTTGGAGAAACTTTATTTATTAATAAGATTTGTGATTATGATTGTATTTAATTTAATTCTTCTTCAGAACTAAAAGATTTCATATTGACAATTGAATTTCTTCTCATTATTACTACTATATTTGGACAGTAGCATCAGATCTATAACAAATTATTTATCAATTCAAAATTAATTATAAAAATAAATAATTACGGGGTGAAAATAGAAGCGACGTGCTAGAAAACCTTCAATCCCAACCAAAAATCCATGAACATATAAATGGTCATGGATTATTAGGCAGTCCGCTTGTTTTAAAAAAAGATATAAAATTCCTTGAAAATACCTTTAAAGATGCTTAAAAACAAAGTAAACTTTAACCCAAAAATCATTATAATTAAATTGTTACTTTTTTTGTAAATGATATTTCTGATAAGTTGTCAAACTTTATTCTTTAATCTATATATTTCCGTTTTTTAAAGAACAAACAAAAGGTAATGAATAGATGAACTAACCTACTACATGCTGCATTTCAAAATGTTCTTTTCTTTCTTCTCTTGTAGTAAATTGGATTAAACATACTGGACATTGTATTATAAATTTTGATGACATAATATAGTTACACATTCACTACTAATATAGTTTGACTGATCTCAATATTACTCTCAGTGATAAAATTTTTACTTCGTTTCTGATAAAAATGCCAAACTTCATTTTACTTCCCTAACTTGAATTTAGGCAGAAACTTCATTATAAACAATTAACTGGATACTCTCTTAAACTATATTAACTATAATTTATTATAGGTATGGACTCTTTACATCTAAAAGATAAACATTCTATTGTCCAAGAAGAGAATAAAAATGACAATAAGAAAAAGAATCTTGAAGTAAATCCTATTATAATTTCACCAAAAAAATC
>DASVFI010000062.1:0-4166 GCA_036380115.1 Nitrososphaeraceae archaeon
TTACTTGTCATTCCGAGATATTCTAATTTTGAAGGAAAGATCTTAAATACTTATAGATAATCACTAATGTTATTGCTCTTAAATTGCCTTCTATCTTATGTCCTAAAATAAATAAACTAATTGCAAATAGCCATAATGTAATACCATATAATACAGGTGTGTTTTGATTCATGAAATACACTATTATAAAATATATTCCGATAATATATAGGGGTAATCCAATACAATGTAATATAATATTAACAGGATGCCTATGTGTATTTTTAATAGCTTTGAGTAAATTAAATCTCAATATTTAAAAATACTACAGAAACAAATTTTAATCTTACTGTACTATCAATTGATCTCATTTAAAAAGTTTAGAATAGTCTTTGAATTTGATTATTGCTTATGGAAAATATTTTCAATGCCATAAAAAGTCTTGTTAATACAAAATAGTTGTGCAATCATAATAATAAAAAATAATAATAATAATAATACAAGAAAAATAGAATTTTTTAATAATTGATCTTAAATAAATATCATAAAAAATTAAAGAATTAGCCATAGTAAGAAATTTGCCTAATATAATTAATTATAGTCTATTATTTTGAATTATATTAATAAAAAAATATCATATGCTTTAAAATGTTTTACTTGATAAATTATAGAATAAAGAAATAAAATATAGAATTATGGAAATATTTTTATAATAATCTTATATACTATTGATAATGAATAAAAAGATCAATGTAAGAATATTATTATTAGTTAGTGCTGCATTTTCTTTCCTAGTTGTAGGATACACAAATGGAATTAATTTTGCTGTTGCACAAACTACAGGAACAACCGATCCTGGCGCGGAGACAATTGAAGATTTTGAAAAAATAGAGGGAAATAATACTGCAATTATAAGAAATGATACAGCCATAAGTAATCCAAATAATACACTTCTTGATTCTACAGAAATGAATATGGAAGAAAACTGCATGGTTTTACCCGATGGAAGTAATTATTGTCCATAAATATATCGTTTAAAATATATATCCATCCATATATTTTTTATTTTTGTAATTAATGTTACAATTGTGTTAGGAAATTTCTAAAAATTTAATTGAATATATTAAATTAAAGTTGTCTCTCTAATATTAAGTTACTAGATAATTAACAATAAAGAACAGCCATATTTATTATGTAATAGAAAAGAATTTGCTTTGTCATTCACATTAATATATTTTATTTGCTTATGTTTTATCAAAAACTTATTCTAATGGTAGATTTTAATTTTATTATCAAGTAATCTATTTAATATACTAAATTAAAACCGATACAAAAATAATTAAATTTATTCTTGATTTTTATATGTACGCAAATAATATCATAGACATGATTAATTTAACTCTAAATTATTTTTATTAGTAATTTCTATTTCATTTAACAGCTTTTATTACATCATTAAATAGATCTAATGAACTTGTATCAAATGGATCCTGAAAAGCAAGAAAGAATTGAGTTACTCCGCCTTCAATATATTCTTTAATTCTTTCTGCCACAGTGATGGGGTTTCCTATTAGCCCATGTTTTCGTATTTGATGTAATATATTTGGTCCTCTTTCCATTGAAAATATTTTTTCTTTATATTCAAGGTCAGTAACAGATTCAGCAATTATAACATCTAATTCAATAGATCTCTCAATTTTTCTATTAGTATCTTTATCAATAATATAAGTAAATTCATTGTTTAATTTCAGAAATTCTTTAGGAGAAAGATAAGATGATTCCCATATATCTGCATACTTAGATGCTATGGTCATAGTCTTTTTTTTCTTGGCAGCAACTGTGATTGGAATCTTTTCAATTAATATTTGAGGAATTTTTATATTCGCATCATTTAATTCAAAATATTTTCCTTTAAATTTAACAGAAGATAATTCTTTATTCCAAAGCATAGTCAAAACATATAATCCTTCATCTAATAGTTCTACTCTGTTAACAGTTTTAAGATACTCAATTCCATACGGATACCACCATTGTACAGAATATTGTAATGTTGCCCCAGTTCCTGTTCTAAATTCCAATCTTCCTGTTGATAAAGTTTGAAATGTTATCGCCTGTTTAGCCAATAAGGAAATGCTACGATATTCGGGAAATAGATATGTTATAACAGGTCCAAGTTTTATTTTACTTGTAATATTTATTAATGATGATAATACAGTCCAACAGTCTAGGTCAATATTTGCTAAGGATTCACCATAAAAAAACCCATCATATCCATTTTTTTCAGCAAATATACAGGTATCTTTTATTTTTTCATAGTTTGTTCCCCAAATCTCAAGACAAAACTTCATTGTGATTATATTATATTATATTATATTATTATTATATTACTACATATTGATGCTGCATTTAATATTTGAAATTGTTTCACTTTTAAGTAGAATAATATATACATTTTAACAGAGATATTTATGAGGTATGAAATGATTATTTAAGTTCTGTATATCAACTAAATGAACTATTAAATTCAATAAGCAAGTGTGAATTCCATAACAAATTTTACGGAATTAATATAAATGGATTATATTTTAAGGAAAGATAGATCTGCATTAAGTATAATGTTATTGCTATAATTAGCTAAATGCATCTATTTATAGCATCCAATCAAAGATTATTTTTCTTCGTCTTTATTGATATCAGATGCTAGTTTCATAGATTTTCTTACACTATTAATCTGAATATCATCGCTTCTTGTAATTAATTTAGAGAAAGAAGGTTTTGCATTTTTTCCTAATGTAATTGCATTTTCATCATTTTTATTAAGTATAAACAAAGTCAATTCATTTTCTGAAAGTTTATGAGCGAATTCTTTAGCTTCTTTAATATATTTTAAAAAATCAAACTTATTGTCTTTTACAGTTTCTAAAGGAATATCAAAAATTGATGGATCCGTTATATGTAATTTTATATTTTTATCTTTAGATTCTATTCTTAAAGAATCTTTATTTTTAATTGCTATTCTGATAGTTCCACTCATATAACTTAATCCTTTAACAAATACGTCCATAAAGACATCATTAATAGATTTTGGCTCATCAGATTTGTGAAAGTCTTCATCTAATATTTTCAAATCTTCATGATTAATACTTAAATATAATTCTGATCCATCGTAATTTTCTACATAGGATTTGGGAATTTTATATGTATTATTATTTATATCATCTATAACAAGTATATGCTCTTTATAATTAGCAATTACATTTCCTATTGGAGTATTGTCTTTTGAGCGTACATTTTTCTTTGATTTTACTATATTATCCCAATCTGGCAATGAAAAATCATCCGTTAATATTTACTTTGAGAATGTGCTTCAGCTTTTATTATTAATTTTCCATTTATTGTCCATTTAGCAGACCCTAGTTCTTTTCCACCAGGACCAGCAGCTTTTGGTATGTCTACTATAAGATTATCAAATTCATATGTTATTACTGCCTCTTTACCTGTCAATCGATCAAAAAGTGTACTAATTAAGTCTACCCACTGAGTAGTTTGGCCACCTTGGCCACCTTGGCCACCTTGATTACTACTATCTGTATTACCATTTAATTGACTCATATTTTTTAGTGTATAACATGTTATATAAAAATTATATTAACAAATATTTTGAGGATCAATTGAACATATTACAAAGTTTTTTAATTTATAATTACTATATATTCTAAAAGATTTTTTCTTTACTTATTATATATTGAGAATCTATTATTTATATTCATAAACTAAAAAATTCATAAAATCACAAATTTTCAAAAGAGCATTTATTAATGGCTTTAGATTTAGCGACAAAGTATATTATGTTACCTGTTCTATAAACCATTCTTTAAATTTTTCAATAGCATATAATTCAGAGTTCTTAACAAAAGATGGATCATTTAATTTCCATTCTTCTTGAGGAATAGAATCAAAAAATTTCTGCATACATAAAGTAAATACAATACGTAAATCTTTTGCATTATGATTTATTCCATAGCGATAAAAAATTTTTCCAATTCTACTAAATGAATCATCATAATTTCTTTGAATACCCGGTATCTCAAAAGTTTTAGTTAATATAGATGTTACTTTCTGTAAATCATCGTTCAATGTTGTCATAATATAATTTTAAGCAACGCCAAATTTATTTCATCTTTTAA
>DASVFI010000063.1:0-10836 GCA_036380115.1 Nitrososphaeraceae archaeon
TTTCTGTTGAGTTACTAGTCTTTTATTTTGTTCTTTTTCTGTTACTTCTAAAATCATCTCATCTCTTTTTCCCATGTATTCCCCAGTTACTTTCATTTCTGAACCTTCCTCATTCTTAGAACCAGATAATGATTCCGATTCCTTTACAATATCCTGAGGCCATGCTTGTTTTATATTGTCTGGATTAGTATAATATTCAAATACTTTGTCAACTGGAGCATTAATATCTATTTCATATTGAATAGTTGCCATGATTTCAATTGAGTTTAATACTAGATAAGAGTTTAAGTACATTTATCTAAATATGAGTCAACTGATATTTGCGCAAGATTCTATATCGATATAATATATTATATCAATAATACTAATATGTTATATTAATAATTGTTTCTTATGAAAATATATCTTTAACTAATCTAGTTTAATCTCATAAGATATTGTTTTTTTTAATAGTTTTAATATATCATTCTAATCCACATTAAGGTATATATTACAATATCACACTAAAAATGAAAGAAAAAGACCTTATTATTTCTCTCTAATTTAAATAGTTAAATCAAATAATTACATCATTTTAAGGTCTTTGATAGAAATAAAAAAAGTAGGACTCGACCAGTCCATAGAACACTCGACGTGCAATATTAATGGAAAAAAAGTAAAAATTTCTAATTAAAAGTAATTAGGATTTCCCAAACAGGATAATACCTTATAAATACAATACCGATATCTAAGTACATGAAACTTGTTGGATATTGGACTTCTCAAGAGCAATATTCTATGCATGATCTAATTAAATTTGTAATTGAAGCTGAAAAAGGAGGTTTTACAACAACTATGACAAGCGATCATTTTCATCCTTGGTGGCATGATAACGGATATGGCAATTTTACATGGGTATGGCTAGCAGCTGCAGCCGAAAGGACAAAAAATATGAGATTTGTAACTGGAGTTACTGCTGCAGTATACAGATATAATCCTGCAATAATTGCACAAGCTTTTGCATCACTTGACGTATTATATCCAGGACGCATTGCTCTTGGAATTGGTACAGGAGAAGCAATGAACGAAGTTTCTGTAGGTTTTGATTGGCCTTCTGCAGATATTAGATTAAAGAGAACTACCGAATCAATACAAATTATAAAGCAGTTATGGAATAAAAAAGAAAAGAAAAAACAGACAGATTCTAATACATTAGATTATGGCAAGGAAAATAATGATGAAGGCTTTGTAAACTTTAATGGCGAATATTTTAAAATACGAAATGCCAAACTCTACACTCCTCCTTCTACCGATATTCCTTTGTATATGGCAGCTTCCGGCCCTGAAGCAACTCAAACAGCTGCAAAATATACTGAAGGATTGATCACAATTTCAAAACCTGATAAGGTAAAGGAGATGTTTGATATATTTGATAAAGCAGCACTTGAAGAAGGTAAAGAACCTAATAGCCTTCAGAAGATAGGCAAACCAAAGATATCATATTCTGAAGATTATGATAAAGCATTTAAATCGTCAGAATTTTGGAGGGCCGGTGATATAGAAGATGTATTTAATACAGATATTAATGATCCACGAGCATTACAACAAAAGGCAAAACAAGAGGTTTCAGATGATAAACTAAAGGACTCAACATTAATAGTTACTTCTATAGAGGATTTAATAAAACCTATTGAACAGTATTTTAAAGCAGGGTTTACTCAAATATATTTACATAGTACAAGTCCCAATGAATTAGAATTTGTACAAAAGTTTTGCAATAAAGTATTACCTTATTTTAAAGATAGTAAATAGTACAAGAAAAGACTTTAAATCTAACAGTATTTTTTCAAACATTACAGAAAACATTTTAACTATTCCTTCTTAAGAAGAATGTATTATTTTTCATACTATAAATAAGAATTAGATAATTGAAATACACATGGTAGATTTTTTATTCCCTATTATTGGTTTTATGGCTACAGGTTTTTCAGTATCCAGTTCAGTTCCTCAAATAAGAAAAGCATTAAGGACAAAGAAGTCAGATGATGTGTCAATACGGTTTATTATAGTTTTGATTATTGGTCTTTCACTATGGGTTGTTTATGGAATAGGAAAAAATGATATTGTATTAATTATAGGTAATTCCATAGCAGTAGCATTGAATACATTTATGCTATTTCTAAAGATTAAGTACTCTAGAAATCCACTAAATGAAGAAAGTTAGCTTCATTAAATATTTACTAATATTGCTACTTTCGCATTTTGCTAATCCACTTTTTTAACCGAATTATTTCCATTAAACAATGCGTTTAATCTGATATTTAATACTGCTACAGTGCCATCTTTTGTATTTATAATTATAGGTTATTCTAAAAAGGTTTATTCCTTCAAATGTAGTCAATCCATCTTCATTTACAACAACATCAATCTAAAACAAGAATCAATTTTTTTACTTTTGGGATTTCAAATGCTAAATTAAAAACTATGAAGAGTTGATATAATGCTATATCCAATAATTGACATTTATCTTTATATTCTACTATTATTCTAATTAGCTACCAAAAGCTAAATAAAAGATAGTAGAATCTTACTATATGGAAGATTCTACTCTTGTATTTTATTATTGAATATATTGAAAATATCTTTGAATTGTAATATTAATAAAATATAATGCCACTAAATATCAATGGTAAATATCAACAGAATTCTATCATCAACTGTTGTTGTTGCAGGTTTAATTGCAATGATATTGATAATTAATAGTAATAGCGATGAATCTTTAAAGTTAATTGAAATGACATATGGTCAATCTAATGCAAATAATACTAATGCAAATACTGCTGTCAATTCTACTACTAAACTTCCTGTTCTTTTAATACATGGCTACATGGAAGATGCTATTGTTTGGAATAAATGGGTAGATTTGCTCAAAAAAGATGGCATCTCTGCGTATCCTATAACATTCAAACAATCAGATGACAAATGTGGCTCAGCTGCAGACCATGCAAAAGAACTATCAAATATAATTGGACAAATCAAAAAGGAGACTGGACAAAACAAGGTGAATATTGTTGGTCACAGCAAGGGAGGATTGGATGCAAGAGTATACTTGGCTAACAATACACAGGATGTTGCGAATCTAATTATGATTGGAACACCAAACGCAGGCTCTCCTCTGGCACAGACAAGCGAAATTTGTACACCTGCTGTATATGATTTAAGACCCGGTGCAGCAGCAACCCAAGTAAAAATGAATCCAAATACAAAATACTATACTATTGCAGGCGATTGGAATCCTGAATCAGGGAATTGTCAGCTAACACCGTTCCTACCTATGGAACAATCAGGATTCTCTAATCTTCCCAAACCTAATGATGGGATAGTACCTTTATCAAGTGTAGAATCACAAGATTATTTTATTAGCCTTGGACACAGCAAAAGTTGTCACTCTAATCTAATGAGTGAATATGAATATGGATTGGCAAAAGGAGTAATCGTTGAAAGTGGTAAAAGTAATCAAACAGGCTCTCAACAACCACAACCACAACCACAACCACAACCACCTTCACAACAAAGAAATCAGAATTCAGGTATATCTTTTGATTTAACTACACCTACTGCTGGCAATTTGTATGGTGGAGACAAAAAAGGTAACTTTAACTTGTCATTCCAAAATACCTCACTGATTGTTACTGCTAGAATGAATGAACCTCCAGCGAAAGGACAAGTTTATGAAGGTTGGTTTGAAGATAAAGGTGATGCATCAGGTTATTCTTTAAGTGTAGGTAAATTTGATGAAAAGAATAATAACACTCTCACTGTAAATCAAAGAATGGTCAATCCTTACACATATACAGTATTTTTTGTTACTGCTGAACCTGTTAATGATCCTGACCCTAAGCCCTCTAATGTGGTAGTGGGAGCTAAATTGCCTATTCCGTTTGGGCAATAACTTTTTTATTCATCACCATAGTCATTATCTACAAATATAATAAATGAAAAAGATGAAAGATTATTTCAAATACTTTTTTCAATAGGCTATGAAAAATTAGTTAATATTAATACGTAAAGCTAATTTTTTTTATAAATAAGGGTTAGATTTTTAGATATATATCAAATTGAGGGATTTCTATTGTTTAATGTTGTTTATTTTATAATATCGTAGAATTATTATTTAAATTAATTTGACACGATAATGTAACAAATATTATTTTCAAAAATGAGTAACTACCAATAGCTTTAGTTTTATAAAATTAAATTTTCATTTAGTATTACCAGTTAGATAAAATATTCATATTTGAGGAATAGTTTCAATTAAAAAGACCTATTAGATTTTTTAAATTTAAATAAATTGAAGTAAAAATGCTTGTCAATCCGATGAAAGTCATAGTCGGCCCATAATCAATTGTAGTTTGATACTGTCTACATTGACAAGGCTATAACTTAATTTATCTTAAATTATTAAATATATAATATCCATGACAAATTAATACATGATCCTTCAATGCCAAGACTCTCATTTAGCATGAATGTCAAGATGTATACTTTTGTCATTTATGTCTCTAATCCGGCTATAATTAAATTTTATTTAGTAAATTTTTATAATCATTTATATAAAATACCAGATAACCACCATTAATGACAAATAGTAATAATACTGATGAAAGAGAATTTGAAGAAGGTGCACCAGGCACACAAAAAGGTAGAAAGAATGATCCATTAACTGAATACAGTGATAAAGAAGCCATGACACCTGCAAAAATAAAAGCACATGAACCGACTGCAGTAAGTGGAGATCCTAATGATCAAACAATAGCAAGTACAGGACAAACTGGAACAGATTCAGAAGAAGCATTAGAAGAATATAGACGAAAAGGAATGACTAAAGTTGGTGATGATAATACAACATCAGGACAACAACAACAACAACAACAAGGAGGACAACAACAAGGAAGTTCGGGAGAAGATAAAATGTCTCAAACAGCAAATACTGTAAAAGAAGGTGCTGAAAGTACATTTGATAAACTTAAAGCAGGAGCAAAAGCAATTGGAAAAAAAGTTTCTGATCCTGACACTAGTCTAGGAGAAGAATATAATAAAGAAAAGACACAATAGTAATAACAAAGAGTTAAAATAGATAATTTTTTAAATTTTTTATAAACCCCTTTTCCTAGTGCTATGGTTGTAGGATAAATATGTAAGATTATTAAACAACATATTGTTGGCATAAGAATGCTCTCCGCGTAAAGTAGTAGTATGCTTTACTGATTGCTCTTTTTACTTTTCTTCATTAGTAGTAGGCCATGGCTCAAGATAATTTGTATCAAATTATTAAATATGTGTTGAGTCTATATTCAACCATTCAATAGTAAAATCTAAAATTGATTTTCTAAAATAGTTACTAAAAAGCTAAATGCAAGGTAATAGAATCATACTCTTTACAGAATTTACTTCAGATTGAATAATACCTAAAACAATGAATCCGAAATAATAATAATAATTAGTTATTGCTGCTAAAATAATAGTTTATGCTGGAACAAAGGAAGAATATTTTTCTTTTATTACCCTGAAGCATTTAATACAAATTCAATAAATTCTATATTATTATAAAATGTAATTTCTGGACATTGTCGTAAATTACTTATTCTAATTATTATATATTTTATTTAATTAAAATTGATATGGAATCAAAAATCTATTCAACAATAGTAATTACATCTATTCTTGCATTTGCTTTATTTGCAGGAATACCAACAGCATTTGAAAATGTATTGGCACAAAGTGAAAGTTGGGACATAGATGAGACACCCGGTGGTAGTGGTCTAGGAAATGATACAGGAACAACAGGATGGAGTGATCTAGATGAAAATACAACGGAAAGTCAATCTCAAGAGGGTAAAGGTACCCTAGGAGGAAGGTAAGAATACAATAGAATTGGAAGAATTCTATTTGACAATTTTTTTACTTGCTTTGTAGATAACAATTGAGTTAGTTATAATTATTAAATAATTTATTAAATAGAATACTCTGTGAGTTCTAATGATATTCCTTGGAATGAAACTATAAAAAAAAGAAGCAAGAGGAATAGATGATGCTGATTTCGGTGAGATCCAAAGTGTTGATCCAGAATATGTCATAACTCAAAAGGGTATAATTGATAAAGAAATTTTCTCCTTTCCAACAAATCTAGTTCAAGAATATGACGGTAATAAAGTATTATTCAAAGTAACTGAAGAAGAGGCAAGAAATTCATATTTGCAATCTCAAGATTTAGATTCTGATCAGGATGATTTTAGTGATAGTGAAATAGAAACAGAAACTAGTACTGCTACTACTACTAATGATTATGATTCATTAAGCAACACAAAAGAAGAAAAAGATCCTGTACAATCACCAAAGGAGATAAAAATACCATTAAAGAGGGAAGAACCAGAAGTTACAAAAAAGCCATATGTTAAAGAAGAAGTTGTAGTAAAAAAGAAGGTTGTTACTGACAAGAAAGAGATAACTGATGAGGTTACATCTGAAGAGTTAGATACTTCAAATATCGATAGATAGTAGAAAAATATTTGCAGTATATAATAAACGATTTACAAATAAATGTATTTGACTTTTAGAATTTCAAAAGAATTGAATAATGATGTAAAAAATTGTTCTCAAAATAGGATAATATAGTTAATAATATTGCAACCCTTAAAACAATAATCTTTTATTTTACCAAATTTATTATTATTTGCTACTGCAAACTATATTGCAATACAATAGTTGTTTTTTATTGTCGCATAGGTTATTAGGTTATTATATTGAAGTATCTATGATATCCACTTTCAATATCTAAAGCATAAACGATTACTTTAATTCTCTAGAATGAACAATTTTTTATTTTGGAATTTAGTATATGATATACTAGTCGATAAGCACTGAGTTCCTTGTCCTATCTTTACAGCGGTGTTAGAGGTACTACCAGCCTTTAACACCTATTTACAAATTTATTTAAATTCAACCATAATATTGAATAGTATGAATATACTAAATCTGAAAGGCAGAAGTAGATTCTAATACCTTGATCGTGAAAAGTCATTCTATTTCTCTTTTCTGAATGCTTACAATCATACGATACGAACCTTAAATTTTATAAATTAAGTGCTAGAGGCATTAAGACATCTTCTAAATATTTTTATGTAACAAAGTTCTATAAGGTCTCTATGTCCGTTCAAGAAGAGGAAAAGGAAATTACTGGCACAAAACAAAAAGAACGAGAGAAGACAAATTCATCATCTATTGAATTTAATATAGATGATTATAAAGATAAAGTAATAGCCTCTTCAAACTTTTCTCAAAGAAAAAATAAAATCACTTCAAGGAATTTTGAGAACTTGGTTAATTATCGACAAACAATCAAGACTATGAAAGAAATAAAATGCAATTTTATGGAAGAACATAAGAATATTATTAATACCTATTATTCAATCTATTCTAAACAGTTAGATGATATAATTTATTATAATTTAAATAACTCAAAGACTATGGAAGAATATTCTAACACTAGTAGTGCAAGAAACCGATATCTAATGGATAATCAAATTCATACTACAAGCATAATAAATGATATTATGGATAAAAATATGGATAAATTTATTAAATCGATAGAATTTGTACATAAATTTTATTTTGACGTTGTCCAAAGTTATTCTAATTATATAAAGATGATTAAAAAGTCATCTGATATATGATCTTATTATATTATTGCCATTATATTAACTAATGAATTACTGAAATAACATCATTCATAATTTTGTTTTATTAGTTATTGAATTAAGCAAATGTCTGACACCATTTAATTATAGCAATGACTATTATGAACGATAATCTTTTATCCAAAATAAACTGAAAACTAGTATGAATCAATATCAAGTGACAAGGTAATTCTAATAAATACTAGGCTATGGCAAGATAAGAGTTAGGAGTATCTCCTATTAAAATAAATAAAGATAATAAAATATTTATTAATTTAATAAATTTAATAGTAATGGTCAATGCTGTTGTTCTATCAAATAGTAACATAATACATCTTTCTAAAACATGTTTTTTATCTTAAAATGAAATGTAAACTAAATATTAATTTATTGAATTCTTTATTATAGTTTTTTATTTAAATTTATTTATTTTTTCTATGACTGTTCTTACTTTTATTGGCTTTGTAATGATGTCTTCTATATCCAAATATTAAGAAGTGAGATCTATATCAATAATGGCATAAGCACCTTTAAGTATAGTTGGTATATACACGAACAAAATATTTAACAAATAAATAAATCATATAACATCATGGATTCTTTTTCGAATAAGTCTTCTATTGATTTTAGATAATCTTATGTCTAAAATTCGAACATAAAAATCAATCAATCAAAATAGCTAATCAATTGTCTTAGAAAATAAAAATTATTGAGTCTAAATTATTGATTTAGATAGATTTATTATTTAATTACAAAAAGAATATTTTACTCGGTAATGGATTTTGTTATTCTTATAAATAAACGTAGCAATTTAAGATAACTACAATTCCCTAATATTTATTGACAAATTATTTTTGTTGATGTTTTTCAATATTTGGTTGTTTTGCTTTGTAAGTTATCAAAATAGTATCATTTACATTGTATGAACAATCAGATATCATTCTAGGAATTCTATCGTCGGCTTCAACAATGCAATCGTCTCCTTGTTTCATTTTTACTTCTGCATCTTCTGTTATACTATCGCTAAATAGACTAGTTGCAGATGAGCCCAATATTACAAATACTAAAACTACTCCTGCAACAATGAAAATAATTGCTAATTTACTAAACGAAATATTATCGAAACTCATTATGACAATTTGTATTGTCTAATAAATATAAGTTAATATCGTGTAAATAAAAATGTGAAATGAATTATTCTAATATTTACAATCTAAATCAATAGATTGCTTATAATGTCTGAAGGATAATTGAAAAGTTGGTTAAGTTGAACGTAAATAAAAGTAGAGGGTAGAATCTGCATTGAACAAGATTAAGAATAAGGGAAACTCCACCGGAACTTGAATTTATTTAGTAATCACCTTGTCTATTTCTCAACTCAATAATAGTTATTCATCAAAAGCTTTTCCTTTGTTTTATAACCTATTATATTCGGTTTTTCTTCTGAAGTTGAACCTTCAAACATATAAAAAAGGAAACGAGATAATTTAAGATATTGATAAGATAGCATAGATAGGTTATTATGAGGATTTTCATCTTTGATAATAATAATTGGTATGCAAGGGAATATGTTCACGCCATAAAGCAATGAGGCCTAAAACAGGCAATCGTTATTTGATAGGTCAAAAACGCTGTCAGGTTTGTCAACTATTCATTGATTGGCAGGGACTATATTGTCCTTGTTGTGGCTATAAATTAAGGATTAAACCAAGAAGCAGCAAATCCAAACTAATAATAATGTCAAACACAATTATTATTAAAAATTAAAATTATTAATATTCATATAAGTAATAACTTTCAGATTCAATAACTAAAATTTCACACTGTCATATTAGAAAAGTCATTCAATCATAAAATTCTTATTTTAAAATATATTGTGATAATTTGATGTATGAAATAATGCTTGATACTAATACTCTAGACTACATCTATACCAACAAAACACGAGTAGTACCAAAACTTAAGAATTTTTATAAAAAGCATATTAATTTATATATTACTTTTGTACAGCAAGATGAAATTAATAAAATCAGGGATATTTCTAAAAAAAGTTGTATAAATAAAATAATATCAATTATCGGAATTAAAAGAGTTCTTACTTCAAGTACAATTATAGGTACTAACAAATCAAGGAAATATGGATTTATTGATTCAAATATTGACATGTACGAATTAGTAGTAGATGATACTGATGTAGATATTTTGGAAAAACTCCAAAAACCTACTCTTTCTAATCCTATGAGTAATACTGCTGATTTATTAATTTTATATACTGCAGTAAAGAAAAAAATGGATTATCTAATAACAGACAATACATCTGATTTTGAACCTATGTTACAAAAAATGAGCAAATTTATACCAAATTATTTAAAAGTGAAAAAAAACTATGATTTAAATTATTTTTAAATTTGTAATTAATATAATTCAAAACTAGAAATATCTTTAACTATAGGCCGTAGAGTTGCAATAAGGAGATTTTACAATATAAGTGATTCGTACATTATAATTGATTTAGTTTCTGTTATAATATAATATATGTACACCATCTTTTTTAGAGAAAATTTCATATCCTCGTACTGCATATTATATATTAAATGCAAATTGAAAAAACTGTTAGTTCCTGTTTTGAATTGTGTTTTGATTCAAAATTAGAGGAAGTAAAAAATAAAACAACTTCTTTACCTCATCATTCCCCCAAAAGTTATTATACCCTAAGGTATTTCTTCAATCCAAGCAATACATTTTTCCATCTCTTTATGCATACAAAAGTTTATGATAAAACAACTAATGAGAATATAGAGAAACGCGGAATATTGTTACGAAGTTGGAATCCTATAACCAAAAGAGGAGAACGTTATGTCTTTAAGAAAGGAGATGAAGGTGAAGGTGATCTAAACTTGAAAAGAGTTTATTTGCCAAACACAAAAACAATTTTCGAATTTTCTTTTGATGAAAATAATTATGAAAGTAGTTACAAGTTAGCAGAAGAGATAATTGAACAAAGTCCGCATAACGATATTGAAATAAAATTTGTAAATCCTAAATGAGAATCTTTTTAATCAATCACTATTTTATTCTCCATTTTGTTACAAATTTCGATAATGTGATTTAAACAAGTAAT
>DASVFI010000064.1:0-4649 GCA_036380115.1 Nitrososphaeraceae archaeon
CATAATGTTTTATAACATGGGTTTTACTGATTATGAACTAGAACCGTTATTTAAGGAAACAAGCCCGTTCTTAAGAATAATGGTCTATCATCACTTTCTGTTAGAAATGACAAAGATATTATGTTAGAACAATAACAAAAATAACAGAAAATCTTTACGATATCATGGTTTTCAAATTAGATTTTTTACAAAAGAAGATATAAAATATTTTATAAATGACAATTTTAAAATTCAAAATATAATTGAAGGCTATGAAGAACCTGCAAGTTTATACTTAGTAATTTGTTATATGAATTAAAAAATTTTATATCAATATTCCAGGGGAGTAATACCGATATCTGTGCAAAAATAAGAGTCTATTTTTATAGAGATACTATCAATAATTGTATTTAGCTTTTATTATTAGTAACTTATTTAAAATTGTTTTTTTCTTCTAATCTTCAACTCTTTCTATAGTTTTTTCTGTATTATATTCAGAGCCTATATCGCTATAAGGGTCTCCAATTTTTCTTCCTACTGCTTTTATTCCTGCTTTTATTTTCTCATCCAATTCTAAATCTTCCTCCTTTTTAATTTCTATGTCTTTATCGTTTTCCACGGTAATTGTTGTTATGCTTTATATTTAATAATAATTAGGTAATAGAATAAATATAACCTAATGATATTTTCATTTGTTAATATAGTTATTTGTTAATAGTTATTTTATTGCTACAATATAATATCCAAATTGTATCATTTTGAAAGTATATATAGTTAAAAAGACAATTGTGGAGATATCAATAGTATATTTTACTATTATTCATATTCTTTAATTTATTTGAAAGTCTAAATAAAATTCAATATCATTGACTACTTTATAAATAATGCAAATATTCTAGTGCTAACTATTTACAGTAAATGGCTAACTTTAAATAGTTTTTATAATTTATTTTCTTAAATTGTCCAAGCTATCGCCTATTGCTGATTTTTTGTTTTTGCTATCATTATTTCTAATGTTTGTATCTACGTCTAATCGCTATATTTAATGGAGCAATTGCCAACCAAAAGTATTGGGCAATATCCAAATTAACAAATGAAATAATTATTGACAGCATAAAAACTATAGGAATGGATATAAGGTTTACTAAAACACCTTTTATAAAGAAAGGATGCAAATTTTTATCTACTAGACTTTTATTCTTTGTAGCGTACCACCATATTAGTCCAAGTAACAAACTTGTCATAATTACATTAGAACAATAGATAACATAAGGAATTTGATATGTCCCATAATTTATTACAAGTGAGGTAGAGAGCGATAAAAGAGTTATCAATAGAAGAAATAGCAAATTTAGATACACCATAGTAATATGTGATCCTTTGATATGATTAAAGACTTGATGATAAGATACCCAGAATATTGATATTATAGCGAAACTTATAACATAACTTTCAAATTGTGGAAGGAGTTCATATAACTTGTCTAATAATTCAGATTGTGTAAGATTAGTTGGTAAATCTGGTATATCTACAGATAAAGCCATAAGAGTAATTGCAAATGCAAATATTGCATCACTAAAAGATATTACATGTTCTAGTTTTATAGATGGAATGAATGATCCTGAAGACATATTTGAAATATTCCATGTTTATGAATATAAAAACCATTTAAATTGAGAATTATTCTAATATCTATAAATAATTTGTTTTCTATTATCGATATGTCATTACAAGGTTCTAATGAAATAAAATACAATTGTCAATGCAGAGAATCTTTTTGTTCACTTGAAGAATTAAATGAAGATACAGATTTCATAATTCAATATTTTATTTAATAATCTAATATAAACAATCTTTAAAATAATAATATAGTAATCATACTCTTGATAATAATACTATACAATAGACACGATAATACCATAAACTGAGGATACAATATCTTCATTAGTTAATAATTGATGTATATTCATATTTCTAATTATAGAATTTAAAAAATTAAGATGATTAAGTAATAAATATTTATAAAATTACAAGCCATAGACTAGGGTAATATTATTATTAAATTCTTTATAATTATGTAATTGCGTTTCTAAATTCAATCTTTCCAACTCTATTTTAATTATAAATTATTTTACATTTAAAATGTAGGTAGTAGTATAGTTCCATCCAACAGGACCATTATATTGATTCCCTTTAATCTCTATTGTAGAAGTTGCATTAATATCACCTTTTACTTTTAATTCATGTGTGCCAGCAGGAAGAGGTTTAATGAATAACCAATTTCCATCTGCAACAGCATGTGTGGTCTGAGAAGTTAAATTCAATATATTATTTTCTGGTAATGTAAAATTGAAAATATCAGTCTGGAATGAAGTTGAATTTACAAATACAGACATTTCTCATAATTACTTTAGAATAAGTTGGAATTGTCCAAAATGCAACACAGAAGGATTGACAACATTTATCAATAATAAAAATGAAGATATGAGATGGCTTCTTCAGTATTTTGTTCAAAGTGTGGCAAGACCGAAAAACCAGGAGAGGAATTCACAAACAAAGATGGTAGCACGATATGCAAAGAATGTTGGTTTGATGATGATGAAGAGAATAATAATAATAATAAGATGCAGAAATGAGATGTGAAAATAGTATCAATAGTAATAGATGTACAAGATTAGCAGATAAAATAGCAAAGATAAAAGATATCACTGATATAAAACAGCAGCAGTCAAGATTGTGGATATGTGATGAATGTTTTTACGAAAAAATGTATAGTGATCAATTGTTTAAAGAGTATCTAATTCAAGTAACAGAATTGAATAATAATAATAAGAGAAATGAGTTCTAATACTAATCAAAATAATATCATTAACCCTAAAACCTGTATCTATAATTGTAATACCAGGATTTATTGGAATACTTCCGAAAATGCAAATCTAGAAGGATTTACAAAGAAGAAACATAATTGCCCTAATAGGTCGAATGGTAAATCTGTAACACAATCAACTACAGCTAATAAACCAAATTATTACAACAAATTTGCAAAACAACCAAAACCCAAAATATCAATTTCCTTTGAGTTATTGATGGGACCTGTTTCTGAAATACAAAAGAAATATGAAATATTGTCAGATATTGTTTCTAGTAAATGGCAAGGTTCATGGTCCACATCTCAAATGATTACAAGTAATATTATTTCATTGATTGTCTATTATGAGACTCCCTAGGGTAAACGAGATGAAGTAAAAACAAGTTTGAGAATCTTTGTAAATAGTTTATTTGTTAAAAATTTATAAATGCATTGTATAATATGCCTTTGATGGATTCAGATTCCATCAGAAAATATTATTTTAAATATAAAGACATAATCTCTTTTAACAAAAATATCATTATTGCTGCAATTATAACAGCAATTGCAGATATATTTATTTTAAATATGCATATATATCTTATATCCTACAAATTATTTCCTTATCTCAATTATTTCTTTAGTTTCAGATTTTTTGATTTATAATGCTTCTTTTATTCTATCATATTTTGTAGATAATAAATCTAGATATATTAATTCAGACGGAAGTAAGAATTATCAAAAAATTAAACGAGACTTAAAAAAACTAATTACGATAATTGGTTTAGCAGAAATATCTTATCTTGTTACTAAATTCCTTTCAACATATGTAATTTTTGAATTAATCTCAATCGATCCATCACTAATTTCGATTATTACCACTATGCTAGCATGGATATTCTATATAATAATCGCAAATGTCATGGCAAGAAGACAAAAACTATTCCATTAATCTCAATTATTATTAGATTATTAATGATGGTAGTAGTAGTAGATAGATTTACTGGTATACTTTGAAAATCCTGCAGAAGGTAATAATAGAGATGAAGTAAAACAGAGATTCAATAATTTTTTAAGAAATGAAGTAAAAGTTTATCAAAGAAGTGAAATAATATAATAATGCATTTAATTAAATGCATTATTGCATAAATTTTATTAACTTGTTTGTTTATTTGAAAAAGTTAAATGATAAATACTGTAAACGATATGGAATGTGATTATGGAATCTATGCAAATTATAAAGGACTGCCTGATGCAGGAAGACTTTGTAATAAAATTGCTACTGAACAAGTTGATCTCAACGGACAAGTAATTCCAGTCTGTAAAGAACACTATGACAAAATAAATAGTTAGACTATAGCCCTTTTTTTCCATAGTTAAAGTATTTTGATCATGTTTTTAATTATAAAAATCTAGAAGTCCTGGAATATCTCATCATATGATATTGGTTATGGATGATATTTGTGACTAAAATCTCTCAATCGCTCAAACGTCCCTGGTGTTAATATATGATATTGGTGATAAAATAGTATTGTTATGATTACTGAAAAAAATAATGATATTGTTAGAAAAAGACAAGAAGCGTTAGATGCTAAACAAAATGAGATTGTAGAGAACCTTGACAATGTTTCTTTAAAAGAAGTAAAAGATTCGAAAAAAGAGGCTAACGGATTAGGTGATTCTGATCACGAATAAATAAAGTTTGAATTTAATTTTACTCTCTTCTAAGTAGTTTGTTGTATAACATAGTTCTGTTACACTCTCCATCTGATAAAGTATCTCTCCTACTAATAAATGGCTTTTTTGTGTTTTAGATAATGCC
>DASVFI010000065.1:0-12068 GCA_036380115.1 Nitrososphaeraceae archaeon
ATTTTACAATATTTTAATTCTTATTGATCTTCGATATCTGTTATTCCTATTCATTAAAAAATAAAGGATCTTATTAAAGATTAAGTAGTAATACTGAATCAAGTAGTTGATAATATTTTAGTATCCTATATAATATAATCATTTCATATCGCAATATGCTTTAAATTCGAGAGAATAAGGAAGTTCTTATCTATCTCAATAATCATTTTAGAAAATAGAAATAGTATTATATAAAAGTATAAAATAGTACTCTACAAATATATTCATTCTACAATTATATTGTATTTTATATCTTGAGCAAAATTAGTATATGCACAATCTGGATCAGGACAAATTAAACTTGATTTAAAACTACATACAATTTTTAATTTACCAATTTATGCAACATTAATTAGATTATCTATTTTAATCTGTATCTACGTAATTAAGATCATGAATAACAGATATACACCATAAATGCCAAGAATAACACTTATTGCAAATACAAAGATTCTATAGACTTTTTCTTTAATAACAGATTTACCTTTATTGATCATAAATGATGTAAACCATAGCCAGAAATAATCCATCCATATGTGAGAAAAGAAGACTATGGATGTCCCCTCTACGATTCCAAAATTAATTATAGAATCTGAAATCATTTTAGAACCTATAGTAAACCACCATACAAGAAAAAAAGGATTGAGTATAGTAAAAATAAATCCTACCAAGATAGGATTTCTAATATTGAACTTTGTATTAGTAATTCCTTTAGACTTGTCAGATTTTTTATCTCTTAGAATTGAATTGATTTGTAAAATTGAAAAGAATAAGATAAAAATTCCACCTATCGTTCCTATAAACTTGAATATAACATCTGATACATTGAAAGATGAAAATGTATACAAACCATATGACAATATTATGATTAAAGGAAATTCCACTATGGCATGTCCTGATGCTATTTTTAATCCTACAAAAGATCCATATCTACTTCCATATAGAAGATTAATAAAAAAAAGAGGTCCGGGAGACAAGACTCCAGAAGTAGAGACTAGTATAACTTGAAGTGAAAACTCTATTGGAGACATCATCCCCTATATATCTAAAAGGTCATCCAAGCATAATAATGAGAATGTTTTATCGAGGAAATAAAAAATATAGATATCACCATTTGAAGATCAATTAGAATTTTTCTTTCTTTGATTTTTCAAATTTCTTTTTAAAATGAAGAAGTGTATCATCATCTATTATACAAAATTCAACTAGTTGAAGAGTCGTATTATTATTTGTCAAAAACTTGATTGATTCATCTAAAAGAATATCAGCACACCTATCTTTGGGAAAACCAAATATTCCTGAACTTATTGCAGGAATTGAAATACTTGTATAATCCTTCTCAGAAGCTAGAGAAAGAGAACTATGAATTGATTTTGAAAGTTTGAAATCTTCATTACCTTCACCCATCTTTGGTCCAACGGTATGGATTATTGCAGTACATGGTAATTTTCCAGACGTTGTGATTACTGATGAACCTACAGGAACAAAACCTATTCTATCGCTTTCTATTTGAATTATATTGCCTCCTTTTCTAACAATAGCACCTGCAACACCTCCACCATGTTTTAAAAAGGAGTTGGCAGGATTTACCATAACATCAACATTTTGTTCGGTTTATATCACCTTTGATTAAACGAATAACTTTATTACTTGATATTCTAATTTCATCAATTTGCTGATTTGCCATAAATAAAGATAGTTAATAAAAATATAAATAAAGAATTACTAACTTTAATAAATTATACAACATATTAAAGAAAAAAATTGTAATTGACTAAACAAGAACATTTACATATTATTTGTATATTTATTTATTTTGTGCACTTTCCAATAATTGTGGAAGCACTTCTGTTGCACTACCTTGGACAGAATAATCCATGAGTTCACTAAAAATAGTAGGTTCAGGATTAACTTCAATCAAAATAGCACCATTTCTTTTAGCATAAAGAGGTAATTGATTAACTGGTCCAACATTCAAGGATGTTCCTACTATAAACATTACATCACAATTATTTGATATTCGTTCAGCTTTTTCCCATACTCCCTGATTAAGTGGCTCTCCAAATAAAATTACAGATGGCCTTAAGATATTTTTGCATAGCTTGCAAATTGGTGGAAGAGGTTCTTTTATTTTCTCTTTTATTTTATCTTTAAATTTACATACTGTGCATTCAACTTTTAATATGTTTCCATGTAATTCAATAATATTTTCACTACCTGCTCTTTCATGTAATCCATCAATATTTTGTGTCAATATGTAGGATGATTCTTTTATTTTTTCAAAATCTGCAATAGACGCATGACCAGGATTAGGACTGCAATTATATATTAATTCTTGTCTATATTTATAAAATTCCCAAACTAATTTTGGATCTTCATAAAAACCAGAAACAGACGCAAGTTTCATAGGATCATACTTTCTCCATAACCCTTCAGGTCCACGAAAGGTTGGTATCCCACTTTCTTTGGATATTCCAGCTCCGGTTAGAAACACAAATTTATCTAAATCTATTATTTTATCTTTGATATTTTGAAATATATTTGATTTATTATTATTCAATAATGAGATGTTTATTATTACCTCTATAAAAGTAAAAATATATTAATTTTTTATTATAAACTGACTATACTTTAATTTTTGTATAATATTTTTCTTAATTTACTATATAACGAAGCAGTAGATGTTGTTGTTTTCAGATATGATATTACTAATCAATCAGCTTTTTATATAAATTGTAAAATATTCAAATCCGTCGTTTGAAATAAATGTTAAAGATTTTTTTTTATATCTTCAACTAGAGAGGACATATCAAAACTATTTACATCAGGCTTACTCCTAAACATTGAATGGACTGGTCCTGCACCATCTCCCCTTTTTCTTGGAATAACATGAATGTGAACATGTGGTATTTCTTGTCCTGCTTCTTTTCCATTATGAATTGCGATAGTTGTACTGTTAACACCTGTAGCTTTCTCAATGGGATTGCTTATTTTCCATACCAGATTGAATACCGATTGTGATGAATTTTCGTCTAATTCTTGAATTTTGGAATAATGGGCTTTGGGTATTACAAGAGTATGTCCTTTAGATAATGGAAATGCATCTAGAAAAGCCATTGCCTTGTCATTTTCAATAATTATGTTTGTTTTTATTTTTTTTAGTGCAATTTTACAAAAAATACATTCCTCTTGTGTCATGTCTCTACTAATAATAATTAATAAACAAGAATATAAAATCACATGCTATAGTAATAATAAATAAATTGTCATTTTGTAAATTTTCTATCAAAAAGTTTTACTTTTTATAATCCATCTGTAAATTTTTCTTCACATGATTATTATCAATATAAGATTTTTAATTATAAAATCTATGATGTTTACTAATAGAATGCGAAATCTATATCATTGTACTTTATTCCTTCTTTTACTACTTCACAATCAGATGTTTTTATATCTCTTTCAAGGTTATTAAAACCTATTATGGTATCAAAGCCAAGCCCACAAATATAGATATCAGCATCGGGTCCACCAACTAAATGATCATTTTCTTTTCCTCCAATCAATTTATCATCTCCTTTTCCACCATAAATAATGTCATTATCTCCTCCTCCATCTAATACGTCATTGCCTGAATTGCCTACCAAACGGTCTTCTCCAGAATATCCATTCAAGACATCGTTGCCTGAGTTACCGACAAGTTCATCATTACCAAAGATTCCATGAAATATATCATTTCCATCATTACCATAAAATATGTCATTGCCAATTCCTCCAACAAAACAATCATTCAGCATAGAACCATATAATATTTCTCTATTCATAGTAACATTATGGATTCTATCGCAATTCTCATTTTTAATAACCACAGGGACTGTATAATTAGAACTTCTTTCAATTGACAAAGTAATTACTAATAATAATAGTACACATAAAATGTTAATAATATAATAAAGATGGTTAGTAGAAATTTTTGAATTTTTTAGATTTAGCATAATAATATAATAATAGTTTTATTTATTAAAAATATTGGTCATAAAAAATAAAAAAACCAATGAATAAATAATATTTGTAGTTAAATAATAGTAATATTAAAATATATTTATTTTATCACTTCATCCTCCCTTCAACGGCGGTTGTCTTAATATCCAAAGCTTTTTACTATCTGAAAGGATCGCGTGTTGCATATCTTCTTTAGTATGATCATATTGGAAATACAGATTTATTGTTATAGGAGATTTGGACAACTCTGACTCGCCAGGAGTATAATAGATCAAGGATTGACCTAAATTACCATAAACAAGTTCTCCTATATTAGATTTCCAGAATATCCTTGGTTGAATTTGGATATCACCTATAAAATATTTTTTGTAATTTGATCCAGTTAATATCATAGAACTATTATTATTATTTATAATACTATTTTTGGCATTACTCTCTGCAGAAATCTTGATAATGTCAGATGTTATCAAATAGCTTTTTAGGGATTTTATAGAAAAAGGATGAGTATTAGTAGTAGCAGTAGTTTTCTTAGTTTTTGTAATAATTGATAAATTGCAAATTTTGCAACTGTTGATTGATTTAATTGATACTAGATTTTTTCCTCCTTCTTCTTCTTTTTCTTTTTTTTCTGTCTTAGTAGTAGACTTTAAATCATCAGAATTACTAACACTAGGCTTTGAAATATGAATGTCTGCTTTATTATTATGATTATCTTGATCTTCTATCTCACTTACAAACATCTTTATTCTAAAAGTTCGTTTGACCAATTTTCTTGAAATCAAAATATTTACATTAACAAAGAATTGATATTCTTGTTCTTTAAAGATTCTTGATCCCAATTGCTTGACTGTTAATTCAATACAAATTTTTTTGTAGGTTAGATTTTTATTGTTATTTTGTAACTGCGGATAAAAAATTACAGAATCACCAGAGTCTCGAGGAAAATATTCTGCATCCATTCCATTTCCTATTTTGAAAGCACCGTTAGCTATACCACCTTTTATTTTCCATTTAATTTCAGTCTTTACAGGTAATTTAAAATTGTGAAGGATATTATGTATACAACTTGTTTTAATTAAAATAAAACTATCCAAGTTCAAGGAAATAGGTATTGCATCTCTAATACCAAATTCTTGTTCATATAAATTTGAATCTAGTATATTAACATCAAGATATCTATGAATATCAAAATCTAAGGATATATTATTAGTTTCATTTTTATTTTTTAATTCATTGAACAATGTAATTTATACTCCATAATATCTATTAAACTTAGATCTATAACATTAACGTCTAAGTTTAGATTAATGACAACAATATAAAATATATCTTGTTGTATTAAGTTGCAAGAATTCAACAACCACTGTTACTTCTCCTTTAAGCTATTCACATTTATATTAAATAAATTATTCATATCGCATCAGAGTCAAAAGAACAGACAGCTAAATATATTGAATAAATAAAGTCTAACAGGTCTTATGATATTTCTTTTGGATTATTAAAACTAACATAATATGATTTATCAGTTTATTCAAAATAGTCGATTAACATAATTTTTTATATTTATAATTATACTTTCTTGGTAGTGATTTCTTATAAAAGTTTATGTTCCTTTAAGTATTACAAATAAATCTTATTCTTAAATTTAAAATTAATAATTCTAATTCCTAAACTTACACCTTTGACATCAATAGTAATAATATCCTTTGAAGGGTTTGTCTCTTTAATCTTTATAAAATGCAGTGATTACGAATGCTAGAATAAAATTTAAGGCATCAATGAATAATATATATTTAAATACATTCACTATAATAAATGAAAAATTAGTCAATAGGCTTTTATTTTCTTTGATTTTTCAAGGGAATATATGACATAGTTAAAATTATGCAATATATAGATAAAAAAGTAAAATCGGCAAAAATTTTTCGGCGCCGAAAAATTTTGAGAATAAATATGCTAAAATAAAATAAAAAAAAGCCTTTTAGATCTTTTTCTTTTCTTTGTAAAGGATATCGATCTGATTGTGGAGCATATTCTTGTGCTGTAAAAGGATCTCATATACAGTCCAATTATCCTCTACATCCCCAATAATCGAAGCCAATTTGTTCATGGCTACTCTTATGGCAATAATAGCTTTATCAAATGATTTTTGTGTTTTTACATCTATATCAATTATTTTTGTTTGAAAGTCCAAGACATCATAGGGATGATCAGAGTTTTTCATTTCAGTCTTTAACTCTCGGACTTGTCTGGATGATAGTTTTCGTTTTTTTATCAACTCGGCTAACTTTGATTGTTGTTCTTTTTCTTTTAATGGAAGCAATTCATCTCCAATACTTACACTTAAACTACCTTCAGAAAGAGATTCGACAACATCTGTTGGTAGATCAAGCAATCTTATTCGTTTATCTACATAACTAACACTTTTTCCTAGCTTAGTGGCCAAATCAGATATTCCTCCCCAGCCATAATTGGTAACATAGTCTTGGAATGCACGAGCTTCTTCTATTGGATTGAGATTTTTCGAATGAATATTTTCTATCAATGATACCTCGAATGCATCCTTATCATCCAATTCTACTACATGAGAAAGAATTTTTCTCCAGCCAAGCACTTTACAAGCATTATATCTTCGAGTACCTGCAACTATTTCATATCCATCGTCGATCATTCTAACAATAATAGGATGTAAAAGTCCTTTTTCCTTTATAGAGTAGCATAACTCATGTAGATCTTCATTGATATTTCTTCTGTATGAATATCTAAATGGTTTAATTTTTGAAATATCAATGTTATCTAAAAGTCCATTTATGCTATTTGAGGTAGAATGGATTTTTTGCATACAGTGTATTCATGAGTAAAGTATATAACCTTGTTGGCACTCCGATTCTAAAAAGGATAAAATTAATTTGGAGAATAACTTTTATGGTTATTGTTGACTATAAGTTTCGTTTGTTTCTAGTTTACTTGCAAGATTTAAAAGTTTGAGGGTAAAAGGATGTTCTGGATGTTTTAGTCCTGTTAGAAATTCTTTTTTGCTAAATTGAATATCACAATAGCAAGGTATTTCTGAAATTACGCCTATATCGATTGTATTTGACAAATCTTCAAGTGAATCATATTGTATTCGATTACCGTGATGTTTTCCTATAGTAATGGTAACTGGGTTGTTTTGAGATTCTGGAATTGAACAGTAACCAGGTCCACGATTTAATAATAAATAGCACAATGTTCCAAACTTGGTGAATGCACCATAAATTTCTTGAGCCATTTTTTTTGTACCGTCAATATCGAGATCACCCATTTTTAGAGTTAATACAACTATATCTGAAACAGCAAGAGTATTAATTGACCAATATCTAATTCCAGGGCTTGTGTCAATTATTACAAAGTCTGCATTTTTTTTTACAAAGAGTTCTTCTCTTAAAAGAATAAAATTTCTAAGAAGTTGCATCTGAGAACTTTGTTTTGATACATTACCCTCAAGTTTGTAAATTTCTTCCTTACTTGAATTGGCAAATCCTACATTTAATGTCCCTTTTATATCATCCGAAATTCTCTTGGTAATATCCATACAGACATCATCGACTGAAGCGTTTCCAAGAAGAAAATCGTTGATCCATTTTTTTGGTTCATATATATCAAAATATGATCCAAGACTAGGAGCATAAACATCAAGGTCTAGTAAATAGACATTATAACCCTTTTTTGCTAGTAAGGCGCCAAAATTGGCTGCAATTGTTGTTTTACCGGTTCCTCCTTTATAGGAATGGAATGCTATGCACTTTGTCATTCTAATTACATAGTACTTTACTTATATTAACACAATCATCATCATTATCATAGGATCAATTTTTATCGAGACAAAACACCTTCTATATGTTTTAACAAATCCTCAATTGATATTGGTTTCTGGATGAAACATCTATGATCCATATTAGGATATTCTTCCAATAAAGAGTCATAATATGCTTTAAAAGAAGTTATAAAACAAACTTTAAGATTTTTATCAATTTGTTTTATTTCCTGAACTAGCTCAAACCCATTCATTCCTTCCATTCTAACATCAATAAGAGCTAAATCATAAGAACCGCTATTAAAATTATGTAATGCCAAGTTGGGGTCATTATAAGTATCAACTTGAAATCCATAATTTTCTAATCCTAATTTAAAAGGAAGTGTTGTTCCTGGTTCATCATCAACAATAAGTATTCTCTTCTTTTTTTCCATGATACTAATATAGGAGAAAATATTCAATCAATATATAAAAATATTTATTTATGAAAATAATTAAACACCGCCTATAGAATTTAATTAAAGACAGATATACAATAAATAAATAAAAAGAATTATTAGTTTTTAATTGGAATTGTGAAGTTAAAGGTTGCGCCTTTATCTGTATTATTTTGAGCCCAGATTTTACCTCCATGACCCTCCACAATGTTTTTACAGATGAACAATCCCAGGCCAGTTCCTGTTTTGGAACCTTTTGTAAATTTCGAAAATAGCTTTTGTAATATAGTTGGAGGTATTCCCACACCTTTGTCTATAATTTGTACTAGAGCAACATCATCATTATTATCATTATTACTTTTACTATTCTCACTACTATTCCTTTTAATAGATACTATAATATCACCACCTTCATTAGTATATTTAATCGAATTATTGATAAGATTTAGAAAAACCTGATTTAACCTGATTTTATCTCCAATAACATTTAGAGAATTGTCGCTACATTTAAGGACTATTTTGATTTTTTTATCATTAATTTGGCTCCTTATTTCCTTTATAGCATCATTTGCCAATTGTACGATATCTAATTCTTGTAGTTCCAATGAGAAAAGGTTTTCATCTATTCGTGCTATATCTAAAAGATTATTGGTAAGGAAATGTAACTTTTTTGCATTATTAACTATTATTCTTAGTAATTCTTCCTGCTGTATTACATTTAAGTTTTTATTAGAAAGCATTACTTCCGCTAAACCCAAAATAGGTTGAATAGGATTTCGTAATTCATGGGCAGCTATATTGAGAAACTCTCTTTGTGTTTCATTTTTATGTTTAAGTTGGTCGTAGAGATCTTCTGCTTTTTTATAAATATCTGCTTGTTTCCATAAACTCTCAAAAATAGAAACATAATACAATACCGTTGATTTGCTGTTTGAATAGGTAGATAATCCCATAGCATCTATAGAGCTATCAACATTATCATTTACTAATTCCACAGCCATAGAATGAGTCCTATCTACCACAACAATAGTAACTTTTAATTGAAGTGGTTCAGCTAAATATTTAACATCTATTTTCCATGAATTCTTCAAATTATCTACTAAATCACTTATTTTTTCATCAAAAGGTGTAAGAATTCTGATTTTAACTTCTTGACCAGATTGCAATATTTCTCTCATTACATCTAATCCATCTGCCCTTACAACTCGTCTGTAAAAGGCATTTGCTGAAGAGAATAATAATAAAATCTCATTCTTGGCAGCTTTAATTAATTGCATACTGATTTTCAAAGCCTCTTCACGATTGTCAATAACTCTAATATCGGGTTTGTTTATTTCTTGATTGATTTCCTTAATTTCTTCTTCTGTTGGAATTGTTCTATCCCAAAAAGGATCAGCAATAAATTGTGATGTACCCATAAAGTTTTTGAGATTTGCACCATAGACATGATTTAATCTCTTAAACATCATAACACATTGAGGACTATCAAAATGGTATTTTGAACCCGATATCGTTTCAATTATAATGTTACTATACTCTTTAGCAAATAATTTTTTTCCACATAAAGAACACTTTAACATTATTTGTTCTTGTTGTTCTTCTTCTTCCTCTTTTGCATGCATACTAGGATTTTCATTTGAATTATTCAATAGCCGAATTAAATACTGATACTATTTTCTCTGTTTTAAAGTATTCGCAGAAATCTGCCAATTAGTTAATTAAGAGGCATTTTTCTGAAGAATGTAGAAGCTCAAGTTCAAACGTTTCTCCATAAACACTAGCCAATCTCTTGAATTGAAGAAAACAATTTTCTTTGTCAAAAATAAATTCATAATTGGAATTGTCTATAAACTTGTTATAAGTGAATATTAGGTCCTTTTCTATTGTTTTTCCACATAAAATACAAGTTTTCAGATGTTTATATGTGGTTATTTTATAATATAAAGGATTTGGTTATTTTTAAATCATTATTAGCTAAAAATAACTTTTGTAAATATTAGCTATGAACCTCAAGAAAATTATAGTTATTATATTTATATACCTTTTTTATTAGAATATTTTTATATATAACAATATTTTTTTGTATTTTTATTTTAACAATAAAACTGAATTTGTTAAATTATAGTGAAAAAAAAGTTAGTAAAGGAAAAGTAGTTATTGATAATTAATTGCATTCCAAGTCTTAAATATAGTTCCGTATTTACATAATAACAATAACAATAATTAAAAACATGGAGAAGTCAATTTTGTTTATTCTTAGAACTGAATTACGTATTTAGACTAATCTTTTCAAATCTAACTAACTCTATAACAGATCTAAAACGCTTAAAAGAATAAGTATTACAGGTTAATTATTATTGAGTTTCGATAAAAATTTTTCTTTTTGAATACAAATTCTTTGTAAAATATCTATAATTAATAATTATTTCCTTGTATAAAAATTCAACAACTTTTAAAAACTATGATTTATTAGTAACATAACAATCAATGCTATTGCAATAATATTAAAGTTATTTAAAATTTATATTATTAGCTATATCCATGCTTTCAAATCTCTTACGGTATTCAAATTTATAGAAAGGTTAGATATTAAAAAGAAATTATCATTTAACTATTTAATAGGTTTTGAAAAATAAAAATGTGTATGTATTATGATTATTCCAGTGATTCCCAATATCCCGCCTATTAATGCTAAAAATATATTGTCTGGTAGAGTATTTCTTACGCCAATCTGAGTTAGTAGTATTTGCAAAATTAATGTTAACAGAATTCGAGAAGATGCTATTGTTGATGTTAATGAAGCTCCTATTCTTTTTATACCTTCTACATAGAGCATAGTCCCTATTAATGGTAACAATGAAAATATAATGAATATGTACCAGTAAGTTTTAATCATATTAATAGACATCTCAGGAGTGAAGATAAGCATTACAGTAATTAAAATAAATCCTGACAACAGCAAGCACATTCCTGAAATTTCTAATGGAGAATATCTTGTTGATAATTTTGCTAAAAAAAATACTGCCAATGCAAATGATATTGCAGAAATAATTGCTTCAACATCACCAAATGAAATAGAAAAATTTAATGACTCAAATTCAATTAGAACGATATTTATAATTCCGTTATTATCAATATTATGATCACTTAATATTACAATTACAAATCCTACTAATGCTATAGCAATTCCTGACAATTGTTTTTTGTTTAATCTTTCGTGAAGGAATACTCTGGCTAATAATAAGACGGTTATAATTTCGATTGGTCCAGCTAGTAAGCTTTCTTTAGACGCACCTACTCTACTTACTGCATCATACCAGGTAAATATACCCACGGAAAGAAAAAGAGAAGCAGGAATAAAGTCTTTGAATGAATGGAATAGAGAAATTTTTCTTTTCTTAACAAAATTTAAAATAGTTAATAAAAGAATACCAGATATAGCAATACTAAATGCAGATATCGATAATGGGGAAATTCCTAATAATAATGTGAGATATTCAATTAGAATTGATTCAAATGATAGAATAACTGCAAATAAAAAAACAATCCAGGATTTTCTTATCAATAGTAGTAAGATATGGTAAAATTTGTCTAAAAATAAATCTTCCTTAATAGCAAATGATTATCTGCTAAAAGCAACTTATATGTAAGATTTAATATAATATATAATTTAATGTATTTTCTAAGGAAACAAAAATAAGAAAGATCAATCTATTAAAATACCGCTATATTTATTTATTTTATTTTTATTGTCCACCCATGTCCATTTGTCCATCCATGCCCATTTGTCCACCCAT
>DASVFI010000066.1:0-7671 GCA_036380115.1 Nitrososphaeraceae archaeon
TTTTGTTGTTATCTCTTTTTCGATTTTGCTCAATTATTACCGTTATTACAATTAATAATCAAGAGATAAATCTAATATAATTATAATATTAATGAAGAAACTTAATATTGTAAGGTAACATAAAGACATTATCTTGTTATATAACGTAATTGAATCCACTTTATAAATCATATTTTTATATGATTCTAAGTAAACAAATGAATAGAACAAATTCATTAATTATTTTAGGAGCAATAATGTTGAGTACATTTTTAGTATTTAATACTGCAATAACAATACCTTTGGGTGAGGTGTCTGCTGCTGTTGCTGCTGAACCAGAAGGATATGAAAATGAAATAGAGGAACGATCACATGATTATCCAACAGAACGAGACAATGAATATCCATCAATGATGAATGACGATTATACATCACGAGGACCATCACCATCCATGATGGCAGAACGAGGAGAATATGACCCAGATAGATATGGCGGATATTATGGTCATTATGAAGGTGATTTTTATCTAGATCAATATGTTGATGGAAATCCATATGATGGTGAGGGTCCTCCATATGATGGTAAAGATAATGACGAAAGTCCATATGATGGTAATGGCAGTCCATATGTCTTAGGTTAAAAAAAAACAACAACAATTTTCTTCTTTACCTTTTTTATTAAATTAGGATTATAAAAATAAAATTATTATTATTTAAATTCTTTACCACGTTACGTTTAGGACAACGTAAGTAGCTTGTCTGATAAACTTGTACAAGTTCTTCATTCAACGTTATCTTATCCTGGCTTCAATTTTATGAAAATATTCTTGAGCTTTTTGTTTATATCTTAAACTTAAATTATACCACCATATCTTTGGATATGTAGGACGTGACCCCATAACTTCTTCATAACATTCTATTTCTTTTCTATTTTTCAACATTTAAACAACCACTCTCATCTTTTTTCTTAAAATTATATTGATTCAGTTTACAATTGCAAAACAAAATTTGGATTGGATACTGTAAAGCTGTATTTCTAAAGTATCTTTAATATCTATAGTATTTAAACAGGAGTATGAATATTTGACTACTCTATTGATTTTATTTATTATTTAAATAGTAATAAAATCAACAACTAAAATAAATAATGAATTTGACATTTAACAATTACTAGAAAGTTTACATATTCAATTAATTTCATATTTAATAACTTTTTACATTAAAAGAAATGTTAAATTAATAAAATTTTATGAAATATGTTCAAATCCTCTTTATCTCAATTTGCTTCATAATAATTTATCCCCCGTATTATATACCTATTCGCTTCTAAAATTATAATTAATTTCTAATAATAAAAGCTAATACAAGTTAATATTAGTAGAACCCTACTATATGGACGATTCTTATACCTTATTTTATCATGAAATTATTTTTTCATAGAGGAATGTTGTCTATAAAAAGGGATTCACCATAAGAGTTATTAAAAAATTCAGAAAAGAAGATTAAAAAGAATATTATAAAAAATATTATAAAGAGCAAATAAAATAAACGGGAGAAAAAACTATTCAATATGGTAATTTAAATATCCAAGTGATATTTAATTATATTTTTATTTTTCATGAATATCTTCAATTCTACAAACAAATCCTTTATTACTTTCTATTAGTTTTATTTTGTAATGACAGAAGGATTCAATTTACCATTTGAAATAGTAGAATCTAAAAAGACTGATAAAAATAAAGTTTCTGCAGGTTTAAAAAAAATTGAGATATTTGTTAGTCCAGAACAAGTTGATGAAATAATTTCAGTAATTGAGAGTTTAAAATTAGAGGCAACGTTGTATGATTCCCACGGTTACGGACAGTCCAAGCAGAGGATAAGGTCAGGAAAGGCAGGAGGACAAACTGCCACGATATCTTCAAGTCGTAAAACCATAATGACTATAGTAGAGTCGGATATTTTAGAAGAGTTAATTAAAAAACTCAAACATGTAAATGACAAGAGTGAAAAAAAGATTGGTGTAATATCTATCCAACCAGTTGATACTTTGGTACATCTATAACAATTTCAGCATATCCAAAATCTTCCATAATAAAATTAATTGAGATTCACAAATACAATTCGTAATCAAAGGTTATCCTCTTAAACTAACTACATTTAACCTAGTAATTGGTAGATTAATACTCTTATTTACAGGAATGAGTCCTTTATTTTAGGTGCTTTAATTAGCATTAATTCCTTCTAGTACCAAATTAAGAATAAATAATACTTCTTTGATCAATTAAAGCCTAAAGTTAAACTTTTATACAACTTTTTCTCTAATTTTTATAATGAATTTCTTTTCACTTTTATTTGATCTTTGCGTAGGCCGACTTTTTTTTAAAAATGCTATTTTGGCCTTTTGACCGTAAAGATTAAAGATTCATTTTTTTATTGTAAACGATTTATCTTCATTAAATTTTATCATTAAAAAAATCATTAACGTATATCTAATTTCATGTACAATTGATTTGGGTATGTTGACGTATAGACTTGAATATTTTATATATATTTTCGGCTAAATATTTATTCATATAATATAAGTCGAATCAAACACAAATGAGAAGTATTATTATTTGCTATTACATAATTCGTTCTTATGATATTGAAATTAACCGTCTTGTCATATTATTTGGGATATTAGTAAATTCTCATTTTTGTAATGATATTATAGAGGAAAATAGAGAAAAGACTAAAAAACTGCTTCTACTATTATAGGATGTTGTTTATATACAATTGTAGTTGGATGCAATTTTAAAATCAATAATAAAACGGCAAATTCCTTTTCTGATTGGTGGCACTATTACTGGAAGCATTATGGCCTACTATTATGGTTTTTTATTTACTATTATAGTAAATAGTATAATGTGGTATGTGATTTCTTCTTTAGTTAGCAAATATTATTACAAAGTCAAAGGAATTAATGACCAAAAATATCTCGTTCAGTATGGTCTAACTAAAATAAAGTCAAGAAATAGACATTATAGATGATTACGAAAAATGCATAATCTCTAGCCTTCTACATTATTATTATTATTGCCCTGACTATTTCTCTAAAGAGTGCTATAGCATTTTAAAATTTGATTGTTTCTTTATCTTATAAAGTAAGATATTTAAAATAAAAATTCATAGAATGATTTGTTAACAAAATTAAATAAGATAATTATTTCATGGTGCAATTGGGCTAATGCATGAAGGTTAATTATATTTTTATTTACAAAGATATTTAGAATGATTTACTATACTTATATTATCTTTTCCTGTTATCTTATATTAATATAAGTAAATCACTTATCTAATAATATGAAAAATAGAAGTAGAACAGAAATAGTTGGAAATATACTGAACGCTGCAAATGGAGGAGCAACTAAGACAAAAATTATGTATATATCTTTTCTAAGTTATAACCAATTAAAGGAATACCTTTCTGTATTGATTGAAAACAATCTAATAGAGTATCTTGAAGGAACTAGAACATTCAAGACTACAGAAAAAGGATTAAACTTTGTTAAAATGCATAATGCAATTGGAGAATTATTACATACTACAATCGGAAATGACGAACTAATTTAATATTTTTTATATATTAAAACATATAATATGAATTAATCTATTAATTTATTTATTGTAATCTAATAATACACTTGATTACATGAATGGTTGTTGTATTATTTCTTAAATTATTTAAGTGTAGACAGTGAATTTCAGAAACTACTATAACCACTGCATAGATAGACTAAGATAATAGAGGATTGTAGCAATAACAGTAAAATTGCATAAATATAAAATCTATTAATTATTATTTATTTTGAGACTCTGAATTCTAAAAGTTATTTAGAATTACTACATAATAATGCATTAAATTATACTATATAAAAACCTAGAATCTAAAGTTATTCTTAATTTTAATAATAGATAACCTCAAAGATGTAAAGCGATGTGCCATAAAACAATCAAAACAAAATTTTAAAGTTTTATTAATTTAAATTAGCTGTAAATAATAGTAGTTGTTATTTTCTTTAATGTCATGTTTGTTATATTTATAATTTAAATGCCTTTATTCCAATTATCATGTAAAACAATATAGTTATATTATAGACGAACACCTGAAGAATACCAATTTCCGTGAGGTGCTTCTTGAAATACTATAACTACCTCTTCTTTCTTTACGTTTAGTATATTAGATATATCTTCTGTAATTGCCTCTGCGAGTCTATCTTTTTCTCTCTGCGTTCTACCACTATACATTGATACCGTTACTATTGGCATTATGTAATGATAAATACAAGAGAAATAGATAAAAATATCGTTAACTAAATTTCACTAGAATAGCAGAAAAGTATCCATGTTATTTTGGTAAAATTCTTGTTTGATTTGCTAAATTCCACAATAACAATTTTTATTATAATTTATTTTATCGATTTAGATAAGGTACTAATAATAAAGCTAAAAATAAGTTAGTAGTAGAATCCTACTATTTAAGATTCCACTCGTCACTATATAGCTGAATTTGTGAATGAAATATATTAATAATAATATTTATGATATATATACATTAAATTTGGGTGGTAAAAAATGTATGACTTTCCCATCTCTTAATACTATTATACTTCCTATATCTAAATACAAGTAAGGAATTAATGGAAAATGACATTATATCTATGACCAAAAAAAATTTTGTTAATAGATGATGAATCAGACTCACTTGTACAGTAAAGAAAAGTTTTAGAAGACAATAGATTTAAAGCAGATACATTTAATGACCCTATTTTAGCATTGAATTATTACAAGGTTAGTTTTTATGATCTAGTAATTCTTGATATAAAGATGCCAAAAATGGATGGATTTGCATAGAGAATATCGTAGATTTGAAAATAATTGTTATATAAAATATTATATACGTAATTTAAATAGATTTGCTAATGACAAAAAATAGTCATACAGTTATTGTAGTAACAACAATAACAATACTAGTCATGTTACTTCTTCCATCTAGTCTCTTTGCAGAGGACGGAGTCATTCAAATACAAATACGCGGGGCAGGAATAGGGGATAATTTGAAAATATCAGCTTATACTGTACAAGATTCTTGGGAGTGGAGAGACTCTTTCACTATAGGTGACAATTTAGTTAAACAAGTAAATGGAGTTTCTAATGGAGATATAATTAATGTATGTGTAATAAACCTTAAAGATGGAACGGAAGATTGTGATTCTGGTACTTTCAACAGCAACGGTATTGTCGAGATGAATATAGATGTCGGCTAGTTGGTTACTATCAAAAAATTATTTATTAGTAATTTTTACTAATGGTTAGTTTAACAATTTATGACTTTTTTAAGAATTAAAAGTTTCTATTATGAATAAAAGTTTCTAATGATAAAAGCTAATTACAAAGTAATATTAGTAGAACCCTATTATATGGAAGATTTTCCTCCAGTTCATCTAACCAAAGATTTAGATAAACCCTATTGTTAAAAGGTAAATTATTTACCCGAAAGTACTATTTAATAAACAAATTAATAAAAAAAGAAGAAATAGTCATTAGCCCAAAGTATTTTTAGAAAAGATATCGTCTGTTCCAATGTATTAAATTTTTCTCATTATTTTTTCTTTTTATTGTGTTATTTTAGCATTAAGAATGAAGATTAAATAATATAATAATTCTAAATAAAGGAATGGTAGAAAATGAATATACCTCTCTTCTCATTTTGTTTTCTAGATATCATCTTAAACCTTTTGTAACTCCTTGACGGTATCTGTATGAATATGAGATGTTATATGATCATTACAATAATAAATTGAACATTTAGGACATTGATTTCTGGGTTTGTTATAGCATTGAAATTTTGTACAAACTAACCCTTTCAAGGATTCTTCTCTCCATTTATTAGCATCAATAATATGACTCATATGAGGAATATAATATCAATATAAGATATTTAACTTTAGAGAAAAACTTCTATTCAATTTATAAGTTTCAAAGATTTATATAATTGATAGTTTTATTTAGAAAGACAATTTCCAAATGAGTACTTATTAGGATCATTAATACTATTTTGTAGATGTATTATGAGTTCTAATAATATTTCTTGGAAGGAAACTATAAAAAAAAGAATCAATTCAATAATTAGTTTATACATAAAAGCCAATTATTGATTTGATTAAAAGTTGGAATGCATATGAAAACGCCAATGATGCAAAATCTTGGGAAACTAAAGAAGACCATATAAGAGCACGAGTGTATTCAAGAAGAAAAATATCAAGTTAAAGAAAGTAAAATTAATCCAACAAAGCCAGCTTTGGATAATACTATGGATTCAATTAACAAGACAGATATTACGATAAAGATTTTACAAGTTTGTATTATTAATAATACAATAACGTTATATCAGAACAAATTCTTATATTTTGAAAAATTTCAATAAATATAGAGACTTTTATTTATTCTCTATTTCTTTTATTATTTTATTGTAAAGATCTACTATATGATTTGAACAAGCATGATGTTTTTTTACAATTCCATCTTTGTGATATTCATTTATGCTTGCTGCTTTTGCTGGTATTTCACCACATACTTCACATGAGATTGACTTTTCTTCTAGTTTATAATTCATCATTTTTATTCTAGACAATTGTTAGAGTACTAAATATTTTAAATATATATGTATATGTATGAATCGATCAATCCATTTTTTTAGTATATTAAAACAATCTGGTTAAGATAATAGTTAAAAGAAAAAAATAATATTTGAATACTGGTTGTTTACATCTACATAGTGTGGCTTTGGCGTTGATCACAAGGACATTTTAATGGTACATGTGATTCAAAGCAATCTGCTGCCCAATAAGTCTGCTCCATTACTCTTAATTTTTAGTATACAAAATTAGCTTCAAGATATAATTGAAAAAATTCTAACTCGCATTAACTTTTTCTCAATAAAAATCCTATGGTAATGGTAGAGAAAGAAGAAGAAGCAAGAAAAGAAAAAAAACTATTACAACTGCACTGACAACAAATTATAACTCTTAAAACAAAAACAAAAAATAGAATCAACTACAAATACCTCTTTTTTCCAATTGCATCCTACTCTATACGTAAACAAAAAAAAATAAAAATATACAAATTATTGAAAAGGTAAAAACCATATTTATTGAGAAATAAGATTTACAGAAGAATATTCATTATCATTATTACTTTAGTGAGACAGCATTCGGATCACAACCAGACAACAAATTGAATTTAAAAAATTTGAAGATCATTCTATCATAACAAGTATTTGCCAATATATTACAAAAGTATTGATGAAAATGTTAATAGTTGTTGTTGAAAACTTTTAATTATTTACACTATAATTTAATTACATCGAATTTTTATACAAATGCTAGAAGACTTCATACAATGAAGGCATTGACCTTAAGTATAACAATAATAATAACGAGCATGACACTAACAATGGGTCCTTTATCCAATCCATTCTTTTCAAATATTTCTTTGATTAACAAAGTTTTTGCTCAAGAATCAGAAGAAGTATTCATTGTACCAGGAGCAGCCGATCCAAATAATGACGAGGCATTTGTTCCACCTGAAATTAGTGTATCATCCGAAGGGAATATAGTTTCATGGACAAATGATGACTCAATAGAACACACC
>DASVFI010000067.1:0-34738 GCA_036380115.1 Nitrososphaeraceae archaeon
ACCACAACATTGGTTAAAATTTCCAATCCATCAAGTTCTGTTAAAAATTGACTAATTACTCTTTCAGTAACATGAGAATCACCGAAACTTCCACCTCGTGCAGGTGTTATTGCATCCATTTCATCAAAGAATATAATACAAGGGGCTGCTTGTCTTGCCTTTCTAAAGATCTCCCTTACTCCTTTTTCGGATTCTCCTACCCATTTACTTAGTAATTCCGGTCCCTTAATACTAATAAAATTAGCTTCACTTTCGTTTGCAGCAGCTTTAGCCATCAAGGTTTTACCTGTACCTGGCGGTCCATAAAGTAAGATGCCTTTTGGCGGGGTGGCATCAGAATACGTAAATATTTGGTTGTATTTCAGTGGCCATTCTACCGCTTCTTGTAATTCTTGCTTTATTGAAGAAAGGCCACCAATATCCTCCCACTTTATATCAGGAACTTCTACAAAAACTTCTCTCATCGCAGAAGGTTCCATTTCTTTAATAACATCCATAAAATCTTGCATTCTAACAACTATTTTCTTTAAAGTCTCTAATGGAATACTTTCACTAGAAAGATTGATTTCAGGTAATACTCTTCTTAATGCTCGTATAGCAGATTCTTTTGCCAATGATTGTAAGTCAGCCCCAACAAAACCATGTGATATGTCTGCCAGCTTTTCTAAATTAACATCCTTTTCCATTGGCATCCCCCTTGTATGTATCTGTAGCACTTCTAATCTTCCATCTCGGTTTGGAACACCTATCTCTATTTCTCTATCAAATCTGCCAGGTCTTCTTAAAGCAGGATCAATAGCATTAACCCTGTTTGTAGCTGCTATTACTACAACTTTTCCTCTTGAAGTCATACCATCCATTAATGACAATAATTGAGCAACAATTCGCCTTTCTACTTCTCCTGATACTTCATCCCTTTTAGGTGCTATAGAATCAATTTCATCGATAAATATTATACTAGGTGCACTTTTTTCTGCTTGCTCAAAGATATTTCTTAGTTTTTCTTCTGATTCTCCATAATATTTACTCATTATTTCAGGACCTCCAATAGTATAAAAGGTGGAATTTGTTTCGTTGGCCACTGCTTTTGCCAATAATGTCTTACCTGTGCCGGGAGGTCCGTGTAACAATACACCTTTTGGAGCTTCTACTCCTAATCTCTTAAAAAGTTCAGGATGTCTTAATGGAAGTTCAATCATTTCTCTTACTCGGGCAACTGCATCACCTAATCCTCCAATATCTTCGTAGGTAATAGATGCAGCTGCTCCTTCTTTTGATATCTGTATTGCCTTTGAGCTTTCTTCAGATACTATAATTTCTGTAGAATCATTAATAATAACTGGACCTGAGGGATTGGTAGAAATAACAACTAAATCTATTCTTCTACCCATAACATTAATTGGGATTGTATCGCCTTTGGTCATTAGTGCACCATTTAGATATTCAGCGAGATACTGCTCTCCACCAGTTATTCTCAATGGTTCTGTCGGAGCAAAGGTTATACTTTTAGCATCTTTTGATTCAACTGCCCTGATTTCTATTAAATCATTAATACCAACATCTAATCTATTTCTAATTAATCCATCTATACGAATAATACCCTTGCCTCTATCACTTTCTTTTGCAGGCCAGCTAAGAACTGTTGTTTTTCTACCAAGTGAAGATAATTCTAATGCATCGCCCGTTGTAATGTGTAAACGTTCAACTACTTCAGGATCAACTCTGGCTATTTTTCTTCCAACATCACGTTGTTCTGCTTCAGCAACCTTTAGAGTTGCAACTTCTGTTGATTTTTTACCATCCGTATTAGAAGCCATATATAATTATTAAAATATATCCATTATTCTATATTTAGATTAAATATACAAATGCTGTCAAAAATTGTATGACTAATGATATCCTTTTAGGTCTCATAAAAATGAATCTTAATTTAAATGCATTATTACGAAACAACTTTTTAGTCAATTTACTAGAAGTTAATTGTGTTGTAGTTTGAAATACGAATACTCTCAAGAAGATTATTTTTTTAATTAAGGATTAAAAAATATTTTATAAACGCCATAGCATATTACCTAAGGAACAAATTAATAGCTAATACATATTTTTAATTATACTATTTAGTAATTAGATAAATTAATTTTATAGTCGGTCAATTTAGTATTCAGATATTACTATAATTACAATGTTACTATGATCTATTTACGATTACTTGTAGTAAATTATTTATGAATTAATTGTTGTAATAACAGACATAAAAAATTCCAGAAAAACGTGATATTTAAATAAAGAACATCAAGGAATAAGTATCTATAATGATATCAGCCTTTTGAAAGTTATTTAATATCAACAATTGAAAAAGTATAATGACTGTTTGTAAATTGTAAACTTAAATGCCAAATACTATCATGCACTTTATAGATATAACTAGATTACTCAAACTTATATAACTTCAATTACAATAATGAATATAACTTTGGACAAAATAATAATTAAGATTATCGTTCTATATAATTAATATTAATATAATACTTTGAAATGAGAAAGATTTGTCAGAAAAGCTTTAAGTTTAATGTTTTCCATATTGTTATATGATTTCGTCTAAAAATAATGACGAATATAATAAATTTATTGATCATTTAAATGAGGTTTTATCGGTTGAAAATGCTGCAATAGAACGATTAGAAAGACGAATACAGGAAACTCCTATACAAGACGCAAAGAAGATATTACAGCAGCATTTACAAGAGGAAAAAGAACAGCAAAGAAGATTGAAAGATCTAATCTCTACTTATGGTAAAAAGCCAACAGATTCAAAAGCAGATATCATTTCTTTGCATTCACTGACTAACGAAGCAAGGGAAAAAATGAAAAAAGATAATGTTGATACTGGTAATGATGCAAACACAACAACAACAACAACAAAAATATCTACAGAAATCCATGACAATAATAATATCAATAACACTGTAATGACATCTGAAGAATCCGAGATACTAAATACAAAAGAAGATGCACTGATAAAAAATGACGAGATATCATCTTATAAAACAATTTTGAAAATAGCTGAAGGAGTAATGGATAAAGATGCAATAAACATACTAAAACAAAATCTACAAGAAAAAGAATCAATGCATGATAAAATAAAAAGTTCAGAATCTAGAATGCTTAAAGAGATAGGAGAAAATAATGATAATCATAATGAATCATTCAAGTTAGGATCTGCAGTTGCTGATATGTTAACATCTCAATGGAATTCTCAAGAAAATCCCTCTAAAGTATATTTATTCAATAGAAGAGTCCATCATGGAGCAATTGGTGCTTTACTTGGTTTATCTTCTATATATAAAAAAAATCCACTTGTTACTGGTATTCTATCAGGTTTAGGAGCAGGTCTACAAAAAGATGATTATAAAGATTCCAAAGAATGGTTCTTATTTAGAAAAAAAGAAGATGATAGAGAAGAAAAAAATAAATAATTAATATATTAGCAGTGATAACCATTAACTTAATAGATATAAATAAAGACATTAAAGATTTTTTAAATACTCTATAAGATGTAAGTCTAAATAAGAGGATTCAATACTTTTTAAATAAGTCTAACTAATAATTCTTATAAAAAATCTGAAAGTCTTTTAAAATTATTATTAGTTAATTTTGCTGTTTTTATGATTTCAAAATTACAATTAATTGAGTTAATCATTTATCAAATATTATGATATCTTTAACATTCATAAATCACACATTATGATTTATCCTGAAGTTGAATGGAAAGGATTTCCTAAAAGAAACAGGAATGGAATGGATAAGTAATGGTAAATTAACCTGGATCAATATAGAAAAACCCACAAGAGAAAAAATGAAGATGCTTGAACGGTTTTATTCTTTTCATGAACTTAATCTTGAAGATTGTCTATCGAAAATCCAAATTCCCAAGGTAGATCGTTATGAGGATCATGTATTTGTCATACTCCATTTTCCTACAAGGCAAAATAAAGAAAGTATTCCACGTCCATCTCAACTTGCCATTTTTATTGGATATGATTATTTAATCACAGTCCAACAAGGGGAATTAAGGCCTTTGACAGAACTATTTCAAATATGTAAAACTGACCAAAAACAACGTCAATCATTTATGGGAAATTCATCTGGCTATTTCTTTCATAGTATTATCGACCTATTAGTTGATGATCTGCTTCATATGTTAATAAAAGTAGAGGGCAATCTAGATGACATAGAAGATTTAGTGTTTGATGAAAGAATTGCAATTGCAAAACAACTTTCTCTTCTTAGAAGAGAAATAACAACCCTCAGGAGAGTAGTATATCCATTAAAGCGTACAATATTTACTATTAGTAGGGAAATCCAAAGGTTTTCTGAAGAAGATCTTTCTCTTTATTTTGATGATGTTAAAGATCATATTGACAAGGTGATAGAAGTACTTGATGAATCAAAAGAGACAATAGAAATATTCAAAGATACAGATTTCATGCTTAGTGCAGAAAAAACTAACAAGATATTGGCGATTTTGACCGTTCTTTTCACTTTATCGATTCCTGCAACAATATTTTCGACATATTATGGAATGAATGTGAATTTACCTGGAGGAATTCAAACAGGCTCTGCAACATTTCTAGGACCTTATACAACTTTTATAATCATAATTTTATTATCGATAATACCTGCAGGAGCTATGGTATATGGGTTTAACAGAAAGGGATGGCTTAAGTTTTAATTTAGCCATAGAGTGAGATGTAAAATATTCTTTTATAGTATTAACTCAAATTATACGAATATGTAAATAAAACATCAAAAATCATAATACACCTTACAATTTGTAGAATAGTAAATCATTTGTAGTATATTATGCATGATATAGTGTTATAGATAATATTTCTTAATATTATAAAATACTTATATTTATCAAAAGTTTAAAAAGTATATTTGGAGTTAATATATGATTTTTTAATTACTTTATTTTCTGAATATACATATCCGTTTGTATTTATTATAATATTTCTATTAAGCATTATTCCAATATTAACTCCACCAACATGGATAGTAGTTGTTTCAGCATATTCATTAAATGACCAACTGCATCCTATTTTATTGGCTGTGGTTGGAGCTACTGCTGCAATTACTGGTCGTTTGATTTTATTACAATTGAGTACAGTAGGAAGAAGAGCAATAAATGATCACAGAAAAAGTAGTTTAGAAAAGTTGAGAAAATATTTAGAAAAAACTAGATACGGCTATTTGATTGGCACTTTAATTTTTGCTCTTCTTCCATTACCTAGTAATATGTTATTTATTTCTTATGGATTGATTAATGCAAAATCCATTAGTATAGTAGTAGGATTTTGGATAGGCCGTTTTCTTGCATATATAATTATGATATATGTATCTCAGTATTTTTTTAATTCATTTACAGAAATCTTAAATTCCGATATTCAAACTTTGTTAGTTTTGAATATTGTAGGTATCTTAATGACTGTATTTATGTTGTTGATAGATTGGAATATTCTTTTTTCTAATCATAAACTAGTTTTTATTAAACCTAAAAGATTTTTTCGTAAACGTCTATCAGATGAACAATAAAATTTCGATCTTGTTTATTAACGGTTATAAAAATAGAAAACCCTACGTTTATACTTTCTATAAGATTTTATATTTCTCTAAAGGCATTATCAGAAAGTATATAAGTTTTTTTCTTATCTAAAGCACTTACATTATTTATTGTTAATTACTTGTTTCTATTTTTCCTTAATTATGCCATTTGAAATTTTATCTAAATCATTTGCGAAATTGAATAGAGGTCGATTAGATAGCTTTTATTATTAATTAATTTTTAACAAGTTAATAATAACTTGGCTGTTTTCGATGGCAAAGGACGTTCTAATAGTCCAACCATTAATTATCATTATTTTATAATTGAGTATTATCATCTTATTCTTTAAAGAATAAAGATTAAAGATATAATTAATAATTAATACTTGTTTTTTATCGTCCAGTATTTTAAGCAAAATTGTTTTAGAACTATCTCATGAAAAATGTATAAAATACAATGTCTTTGCTTATCATTCTTGATAAGATTTGTAGTCTATTAACAGTTAATGGCACAACATTCAATTTTTTTTCTAGTATCATCAAAATAAATATTTTTATAGAAAATTTAAACTTAAAGTAATGGGACAATGCGATGCAATAAAATATTTTCAAAAGTGCCAGCAACAGCAATATTTTTTGTTGCAATAATATTTTCAACGTTGACATTCACTGCTTCAACTTTTGAACAATCTGAAGGAATGAATCATACCACGCAAAATATGAAAGAATCTGCAAATCAAACAATACAGACTACAAATCAATCTGCCAATAAGACAGGAGAAGCAATTCTACTTCAAAAAAATGTTACTGACCTTGGCTCAAACCTTACTGAAATAGCCAAGAAACTCGCTAAAAGTATCGATGAAGGGATGAAGAATTTATCACAATGAATTAAATTTTATAAGATATCAATTTTTATTATTGTTGTTATTGTCTGATTTTAAATTGTATCTAATCACTTAGAACCATAGTTAGTTTACATCATAAATTTACTTTTGGTAGTTGTTGTTGTTAAGCATTTACAAACACATTGCGATATTAAAATTTAAATCATCAATGAGGTTAAATTAGTTTCATAAATCACGTAACACAAATAACCTATTGTTTTTCTTAATTAATTACTTTAAACTATCTAGAGCTTTATTCTCTCCTTGAGTAATAAGCTTTTTAATTGTATTGACTGAAAAGTCAGCATTTTGTGATGGATAAGGTGTTTCACTATTTTCTCTACTAATTCTTTTGATCTCAAGAATTTTAGCACCAAATTTTTCTACTAAGATTTTGTGCTCTTTTTCAATATAATTAATTAAATCTTTATCTAATTTCGAATGATCGTGTTCTTTAAAAATATTATATAGTGTTTCAATTAAATTAATATGTTTGGTTATGAGTCTAGACATACTTCTAAGACTTTGATCCTTATCAGTAAACATTATATCTTTGGCTCTAGACTGGACTTCAGTCATATTTGATGGAAGATTATCTATTTTTTTAGGATAATTCTCGATAATGAAAATATTTTTATCATTACTAGGAGAAGCCGCCATAACTTCTCGTATTGGAGTATTACTTAACAAAGATCCGTCCCATGCATATACTCCATCATCTACCTCTATCCATGAAAATCCATATTGAGGATATCCAATTGTAGCTAATAGATGTCTCATCTCTATCTGTGTTTTGTTACTATCAAATATTATTGGTTCAGCAGTAAGTACATCAACAGCAGTAATTATAAGACGCGTATTATTGTTATTGTTATTATATTTATTATTAATATTATTTTGTTTTGCATCAGGAGAGAGTTTTTTAAAATCTATGTACTTTTCTAGTGTTTTTGCTAGTGGAGTATTATCATATAAATAAGTCCATTGTGATGGCAATATATTAATATCATTTGAAGGAAACATACTCCAATTAAACCATCTAGGAACAAAGAACTTTGGAATACCAAATGTTGCTGCATTTAATGATGCTGAAGAAGATCTTTTCAAATTTAATTGATGATTTTTATAATCATACTCATAAGAAAACATATCAGGTATTATATTATTACTACTTTCTGCAATCTCTATCCAAAAATCTTCTAGATCTTTTGCTGGATTATCATTTTTACTTCCAGCCATTATTGCTCCATTGATTGATCCTATTGATGTTCCTGCTATTATATCAAATTTTATTCCATTTTTTGCAAATGTTTTACAAGCTCCACATGCAAAAGCACCTAGTGAACCCCCACCTTGTAATATTAAGACATTTTCAATATCTTTTTCATGTGTATGTGTATACATTGTTTTTAATTTATTTTATAGAACTCTGTATTTTGCTTTTTCGAAAAAGTAGTGATTGTGTTTATTATAACATTTAAATTCTTTAGGTTAAATCTGTTTGTATAAAGCATTAAGATAAGACAGGATTGTGTCAAACCTCCTCTTTATGTTTAAAAGGAATAATCAACAAAAGATTCAAATTTTTATTTTTTTCCATTTAGAATATCTATTCAAGGATCAAGGTGTATTATAAATTACTTATTCATCATTAATGTATTTATTTTTTTAATGAGATCTTCAGTTTTGATGGGCTTCTGAATAAAATATTCTTCACCAACTTTTTCACCTAATTTGAGTCGTGCATTTCTGAATTCTTCATAAAACAATTCACTTGCAGTTAAAAAACATATTTTTATTTTAGGATCTATTTCTCTTAATTTAATATATAATTCAAATCCATCCATTTTTGGCATCTTTATATCAAGAATTACTAAATCATAAAAATTGGTTTGGTAATTATCCAATGCTAAAATAGGGTCATTGAATGAATCTACTTTAAATCCGTAATTTTCTAATGCATTTTCTAAAGCATAAGTTATATCGATTTCATTATCGACCAAGAAAATTTTTTTTATAGTTGTCATATTATATTCGACTATTTTCTCCCATATTCTTCTGTTTTGTGAGACTTACCTATAGGCAAGGTAAAATAAAAAGTAGCTCCTCTACCATCAGAATTATTTTCTGCCCATATCTTTCCTCCATGTGCTTGTATAATATTTTTTGAGATATACAAACCGAGACCTGTTCCCTCTTCAGATTTTGTCGCAAATTTCTCAAATAGTCGGGGCAATATTTCTGAATCTATACCTGTACCACTATCTTTTATAATCACAATAACTTGTTCTTCTTTTATCTTTTTGGCACTTATAAATATATTTCCTTGTTTAGTAAATTTAAGGGCATTACCAAGTAAATTTGAAAGAACTTGGATCATTCTTGCCTTATCTACGTTAACAAAAATAGTATCTTTAATAGGCTCGCATATTATTCTAACTTCTTTATTACTATCATACCTTTTTCTGTTTGTGTTATCTTTATGGTCATTTACAATATTTTCAATAATCTCATTTAATTGAATTAGTTCCTTATTTAGTCTAAGAATTTGGCTTTCTATTTTTGTTACATCTAAAATGTCTTGTGTAAGTTGGTATAATCTGTAAGCATTTCTAAGAATAACTTGAAGAAATTCTTGTTTTTTTAGATTTTCTTTTGATTGATTCATTTGTATTTTATTTTCATTCGTAATTTTAGTATAAAGTAATTCACAAAGAGTAATAATAGGCACGATTGGAGTTCGAAGTTCATGAGCTGTTATATTGATAAAGTCTTTCTGAACCCTACTTTGAAGATTTAATTTTTCATTAACTGAAAGAAGTTGTCTATTGGATTCTTTTAATGCTTCTTCTTTCTCTTTTAATTCTACTATTGATTTTTCAATTTTATCTGTTCTTTCCTTGACAAGTTCGTTTAAATGGGTATTAGTATTTGATATAGTAAATCTCATAATCTCTAATTGTTTAGCTAATTCTTCAATCTCATTAGTGCCTCCAACGTCAATTTTAGAATCAAATCTTCCATTTGCAACATCTTTCATTATATTTCTTAATTTTTGAATTGGATTAGAAATAGAATTTCCTAAAACTAGAGAAGCAATTATAATAGAAATTCCAACCAAAACTCCTATCAGAATAGTTATATATTTTAAGTTATCAAGAGATGCAAAAGCTTCTGTTTTATCAATTTTTACAACTAGCCCCCAATCTAATTTGTCTATGTATCTTGTTACAGCCAAGACAGGTATTCCACGATAATCTTTTGCCTCTGTAAAGCTATCTTCATTCTTTAAAAGTGACTGAATTGTTGGAGTATGTGTTTGATTATTACTAACTGTTAAATTCAAAGACGCGTTAGGAAAAAACCTGAGTGGATTTATAACAAGAGCATCACCATTAGTATCTTTCTTTACTAAAATAATTTCAGCTGTTGCAGCTAAGTCCTCAAACGCTTTAAACATGGACAAAAAATCTACTAAATCATAAATGATAGTTACTACTCCTACTAATTTATCATTAAGTGTTAGTGGACCAGTTAAATATGATTCGAGTTTCTGATTTTTATCCTTAAATAAAATAGTTACATTGTTTTGTTTTTTTCCTTCTATAAAAAAGTCCTCATCTGTATGGATTGTATCAATATATGTATTATTTGTAGAAGCAATTACTTTACCATATGGATCAAGTATGATTATATCTTCAAAATTCTTAATTTCAGGTTTTATAGAGTTAATTATCTGATTGATAGTTTTTTGAGAATTGGTTTTATTATCGCTATTATTGTTATATTTATCCAGCTCAACCTTTAATTGGTATCTGCTGGAAACTAATTTTAATTTTTCAATATTTTGCTCAAATAGATCTTGGAAATTTTTTTCCTTCAATTGAGCTGCAATTTCCAATTCTTTCAAAATTTCCTTTTTAAGTAGTTGCTCCATGTTTATGTAATTAAAAACTCCGAAAATCATTAATGGAATTAGAGATACTATTAAAAAAAAATTATAAGTTTAGACCTTATATTCACGTCTATCAATTTATAGATTAAATTTATATAAAAATATATTGTTATTTTAACGGTAAATGCAAATTCATTCCAAATTTGCTCCTATTACTCTTATTTTATCTATTCACTATTACCATTACATCCATTACACTGCAATACAACAATTAATACCAAGTTTTTGCACAATAGGTTAATATATAATAAAATTTTTATATATTGATCTAAAGAGTTTTGTATAATGAAGTTCTTATCCTTAAGCATATTCAAGCATACTCACCACCGATCTTTTACGAATTTTTTCGGGCTCTAAGTTTTTCTATTATTCATTGAGCAAAGTTATATTGCTAACTCGCTTCCTTAATAACCATTATCTATATAAATATATGATTTATATCTTAAACAATCTTAAAACAATATATCTTTTATTAATATGCTACAAAGAAGAGATTATGAAGGAATAACTTTATTAAATTCACACGAAAATTTTTCTCAATGAAATTTGATATACATCTTGGAATTCTAGTTTCAGGACTTTTTTTTACAATATCAATAAATATGGTTTTTGGGGATTCTGATTTTGTCCTTGAATTAAAAAATGTGAATAAGGATCCTTCAATTTCAAAGTTAGAAATAGATGGTGAAAGTTTTCAACAAATATGTCCAATGGATAAATGTGAACTAGAGTTTACTGATAGTTCATTTACTCCTCCTGGACCATACAATATGACTATTGCTCACACTATTGAGTTTAATTTAAAATATAATATTACCAATGCGAATGTAGATTCGATGGAAAAAGAATACTTTGAAAAATTTAGCGAAAATATGAGTGCATGTATAATTTATGACATTATCAAGGATAAAGGACGGGAAATTTATTTTTGTAATGATAGAACAAATGGTATGAGTAGAAATTCTGATTCTAAATCCTGGTATTATGATTCTATAGGAATTTATGATGTAATAAAAAATACTTATACCGTAAAGGGTGATTTAATAGACAGTTCTATATATTAAAAATTATTTCAGGATATTAAATATAGGGTTGAAGTATTATAATAACATATTTGAACAAAATCCATATTTCACGTATAATTTGTTTTAATATAAAAAAGATGTTTTGGTTTTACATGAAAATAATATACATATATACTAATTTTTTTATAGCAAAATTAAAATCTTTCTTTTATGTATATTATAGTATGAAATTAATTCATGATTACAATAAATTAATTTTTTACACAATAACGTTTTTAATGCTCATAGGGATATCCGTATTATTATTGACGTTGATTTATTCTTCATTCAATTACCAAATTAATATTAAAAATATTGGAACCTTATCACCAATATGGAACTTTAACATTGGGTAAGATTGTAATACAATACCTTGGTATTTATAATGATATAATAATTCTTTCTCATCCATCATTATTTGTCTAAATTACCTTAATTACATTTCAAACATCTATTTAATTAGTAGACTGCTAAAACTTTTTATCAAATATCAAAGAATAATTAATTTGTACTAGGATTTGATTCTTATAATGATAATCTTTTTGGAAGCCTTTTTTTAAGAGAACAGAAATCATTATTATAAAAGGAATTCGTTTCTTAATATTATTTTAATCTAATGCTATAATAATATTTCATTTGATTTTGGTATGTCTGTTCTTTTAGTATATTATTATCTTTGCATCAACTAATATATTAATTGCTTTTTATTTCTTTATCAAATTATTTATTTATTATAAAATATAAATAATTTTATATTTTCTTACCGTTATCAAGGGGGATAAAGTCTTCATATTTTTTACATGGATAATCTAAATATTTATATCAAAATATTACACTTCGGAGAAGGATACAATAACCATATGACCTAATAAAATGCAAATACAACTACTATGATAATATATAGCCATCGCCTTAACATAAATCAAAATATCAATTTATTAATTTACAAAAAATTGCCAAAGTTATAAAGCTAATTGAATGTAAAATAATAATTGAATGTAAAATAATAATTCCCATTTAGAATAATATAAAACTTAGGAAATCTTATATGTTCTACTTTTTAGAACCATTTACGAAAATGTGCTAAACCATCATTGGAATTTAATATTATATATTATAAAGGAAATCTTATTTTAAGCCTATATAATATTAGAAATCAGGTAATTTTTTTTTATAGTCATTGAGATATAATTAATATATATGAAAAAAATCATATATAAAAACTAAATCATGAAGGTACAAGTGTATTTCTTTAAAGAATCTGAAATCGAAATGTTAATTAAAAAGCATAGAATTAGTAACCAAGCACTTTTTACTCTCTATGATCTAGTTTGGGAATCAGAATTCAAAAATATTTTAAACCCAGGTAGAATTTGGCTTAAATTTAAAGAAGAGGATAAACCTTTTGGAATACCTCTTAGAAAAAAGAAAACTCATAATAAAATAGATCGCGGAGACATTATTCAGATAGCTGATGATTACTATATTGTGGATACTGTTGGAGTTAGAAAAATAACAATAATTAAGAATTAATAGACTTCTTTAATCATAATTCTACATAATTGATAAAATTTAATATTTATAAAGAATTTAAATAAAGGTAATATATGCATTCTTGGAAATCCAGGTTCCCTTTCTTACATCTATTTATGAAGAATAGCAGAAAAATACCTGTGATAACAGGAGCTGTCATGATATCCATTGTAATTATTGACTTATTGATGACCCGTCAAATTTTGCCCTATACCAATGATAGTGAAGTCATAATGTTTATTTTGACTGTTGTTATTGGATATGGTATAGGATCTTGGATCCTTTTACAATATACTACACAAATAAGCAAGGAGATTAGAACCAAATCTCGTTTTATTAATCTAATGCATTGGACTGTGATTATAATTCAATTTTCCTTATTTGTAGTACTTTTGTTCATGCTTTTTAGTAATACAGGTAGTAGAATTTTGTCTCCTTCAGTTTTCGCAGTTAGTTCAATAACATCAAGCATCGTCATAGGTCTCATATCATTCAAATTAATTTCGTGGTATAAATTAAGTCATTACAAAAATCTCATAATCTTATTTTATGGTATTGCTGCATTAACACTTGGATCATCAATATTAGAAGATGCGGGTACTAAATTATTATTGGTACAGGTGGTACAAGAAAAATCACCACCAGGAGCAACTATTGAATCGTCTTTCTTGTATAAAGCATCTGAAAAATATGATGGTGAAATAATATATAAGATAGTAAATCCAGATACTACTATTCTGTATATAATACCAAATTCTAGTTTAGCCTATTATAATCTTCTAAATTCTACAGTACTTCCAATAGCATTTGGATTTAGATGGATTGCTTCTACAACACTTTTACGTACTCTTTACCAAAGAGTAGGCAAATTACCGATATTACTTTGGATCGTTTTATCTCTTCCATTGATATTTTATTTGATTGGAAAAGCTCCAGGCTTTTTTTCAGGTGAGAGTTTATCAGAAGTAGATGAACAATACCGCTATTTTTTTAGACTTCTATTCAGATTTGGCACCATAGCAGGAAATGTACTTTTTGGTCTAGCCTTTTTTATGGCAGTAAGAAGTTTGGCATCATCAAAATTAAAAGATTATCTTATTATTGCAGCAATAGGTGATACAATGGTGGGTATTTCGCTTTCTACTTCTGCCATACAACCGACCTATGGAGTGGCTGCTCATTCACTTGTATTATTATCTTCATATTTGTTTAGTATCGGATTATATCTTTCAGCAATATCTATATCACATGATAATGCGCTAAGAAAATCAATCAAAGGATCTATGAATGATTTAATAGGTAACATTGGATCTGCACAGATGGAACAAGAGATAGAAAAAAAGGTAATGAAGATTATACAAAAACAGCAAAAGGAAATGGAAGTACAGGTTGGCAATTTTTCGAATGAAGTTACAGAACATAATGTAAGAGATTATATCAAGTTAGTAATAGACGAAAGAAACAATTTACATAAGAAGTGGCATAAGAAAAGATTTGATGAAGATCCATAATCTAAAACGCAATACAGTTACTCTACGATACCAACTACATCTACATCATATATACAACCTAAAAATCAGAACACAATTTCATCTCTAGAGAAACAAATATTCAAAGCATATCTTTTCTAGTTTACCTATTACTAATTCATCATCCAAACCATTGTTTCCACAATGAATTAAAATTATTAGGAACATAATCAACAATATAATCTGGTGGCTTGTCAAGAACTGTATTATTTACCCTAATCATAGAACTTACACTATAATTAAAAGTTGATGATGGATTTCCAACAAATATAGGATCAATAAAGATTTGAACCTTGTTTTTGGGCATATCAGAAATTCTGGATAAAGGAAGTGTATAGGAATTGTTAGTATTATTAAAAATTGCTAAATACCATCCTTCTTCTTTATTTCCAAAGTTAGAGCCTGCTCCAAAATTCGGGATAAGGACGGTATATAGATGAAATTCTTTTTCAGCATTTGAAGCAGCATTGAGAGCAGAAGCATTAGTAGTATAGTAATAGATCAACCATACATATACTGTTTCATAGTTTTCATTTTTATTAGCATCGCCAGCTAATTCTATAGTAAATAGTATTTTATTATCATTGACTTTATTTATATCAATAGAAAGAATATCATGATAATCTCTAACTTCAGGAACTATATTAGTTTTATGAAGAGCAGTAAGTTTTGTGTCTTCCACATCATCTTTTATTTTACCATTGTCGTCTTGTCCTTTAAATATAGTTGCAGAGACCTCAAGGCTGCTTGAAAGAATAATAGTTAATAAGAATAAAAATAATACTGATACAATTAAAGCAGCTGATACAATGAGAATAATAAGAGTTTGTTGCATATTCTCGTTGTAACAAATTTTATTAAAAAAGTATTTGAATATTTATAAAATGTAATTTTTATTTGTTAATTATTTATCTTGATAATAAATGAAGCCTTGGCATTGTCTATCCAATAAATAGCATTGTCTATAAATGAAGCATTCTTTGATAATGGTACTTGGGTAATGTCTTGATTAGAAGATAGAGTTTCTACGATTGGAGGCTTTGTTGTTGTTTGTATCTTTTCTAAAGTATCTTCTGAAAGAAGAATCACAAAAATGACAGATGGAGGCTTTGTTGTTTGTATGTCTTTTGTATCATTAGTTATACTACTATTACTATTAATTATTTCACTGCTAAAATTCATTGCATTTTTTCCAAAATTTAGAGATTCTACTTGTCCTGCAAAGTTAATATCTTTGTTATCATATATTTCATTTATTTCATTAACTGTTAATCCTCTATTCCAAATTCTTACTTCATCAATTTCTCCTTTAAAAAATTTATCTAAATCCAAAGAATTTGCCCCTATTCGAAGTGGCTGATTTCCTGTTATGTCAGGCTTCTCGTTTATTTGTATAATTCCAACTTGCTGGCCATCTATATACATTCTTAATACTGTTGAACTACAAGAAACAATTACATAATGCCATTTTCCATCGTTATATTTTTTTTGAGATAATATTTCAAAGTTCTCACCTGATTGAGATTCAAATCCTCCGGTTATAGTTCCATCTATATTCATCCATACACCATAATTCATATTTTTTCCGATTTTATCATTATTGAAGCCACCTTTGTTAACAATATGTGCAGGTTCATTAAAATTACTTTGATTAGTTCTGAACCAAGTAGCCAAACTAAATTCTTCTATTTGTAATTGATTTTTATTTTCAAGATCATAAAAATTTGTTCCATTAATTTGTAGATATGGCTCAAAGTTGTACGTAATATTTTTGTTTTCAGAATATGAAAATGAGCTATAATGAAAGAAACTAATAAATGATAAAAATAATAACATTATTAATAGAATTGAATAGTAGAATAGATTCATTAAAATATGGCTATTATAAAAGTACATATATATATAAATATCAAATAACTTTAACTAATATATTTAATAACTTTGATATGCCTCTATATGAAGAATAGTAAAATATTATATAAGATTGGAGAGTTAAAACATATTGACTGATAACATTTAATTCTTTGATACATTTAGAATAGGGTTAATACTATAAAGAAGATATAATATCATAATCATAAAACATCTTTTCAATTCTTTATTTCAAAAATTTATTTTAGGCATTTTATAATAGAGAAATAAGAAACATATCATATTATTTTATATATACATAGTTTATGGTAATTTATCATAAAAATAAAAAATCTTAAACAAATTATTAGTTTTTATTCCAAAGCATAACAACCCAATTTTTTTATCATCTATGACAATGTCTTTATCAAAAAGTTTATTATCCAATCAATTTAAAAAATAACTAATAATAATTAGAGTATTAATACTTGATAGTAACAATAATAGTTAATAGCCAGAATTCTTAAATTATATAAGGAATAAAGGTGATAATTATTTGTTTATAGTAGTTTGTAACAATGCTCCAATTTCATTATACATTCTTAAAAAATTTAATCCTTTTTCTGTGGTTTTGTATGTTTGAGTGCCTTCAAGACAGTCTATTAGGTTATTTTCAATCAAAACAGAAAGATATTCTTTTAATTGCGCATAACTGAGAAAAGATTTATACATAATTTTTGTCTTGGTAGCTCCACCATTTGCTGACTCTAGTATAGTACCTGCTATTTCTGTTCTACTTCTATTTTTCATATTTATTATTAGTAATTCATTTATTTTAATATATTGTTATACTAAGGAATAATGCCATTAGGTGTGATTGTCATTCAATATTTTTTATAAACTCGGTATATCTTGGTGGTAAAAAGTACATTTTTTCTGGTTTAATTTTACATATCACTCGTGGGATCGAAGGTGAATGACTAGGATATCTATCAATATTAAGATATTTTTTTGCAAGTTTGTCTATATGCTGATCAGCTCCTATAGTTGTTTGTTCAATAACAGTTCCTTGAATTGATACCATACTATAAGGATTATTTCTATCAATAATTGATAAAGATACTCTGGGATCTCTTGAGATATTTTTATGTTTAATTCTTCCTTGAGCTGTATTGATTAGAATAATATCATCATTATCTTCAATATCTATCCAGACAGGAGATACTTGAGGTCTACCATCTTTCATTACTGTTCCAAAAAAAGCAAAATTCTTATCTTTGATTATTTTTATAACAGGTTCGGTTAGAACCTTTTTTTCTGTATCCTTATTGATAATATTCATATTTTAATATTAATATTATTGTTATTGTTCAATATAGGTATTTTTAACTGTGTAACTTGAAAAATAAGAGTATTATATTAAATTGTTCAATAAGAATATAAATTATGTAGCAAATACTATTTCATTATACATCCAACAAAAAAGAGTTAAACTCAACGATAATAATTTCATATCCATTTTGTGTTTATAAATACTCGGTAGATGTTATTTTATTTATAACAGTTAATAAAGATGAATACCCATAACAAATATGACTCATCATATTGCAAATGTAGTCGAGCTTGTCGGTAGTTCTGATAAAGGATGGGAAGAAGCGATTCAAGTTGCTCTTGTAGAGGCAACAAAGACAATAAGAGGGATTACAGGACTTGAAGTTGTAAGTAGGACTGCGTCGGTAGATCCAGACTCAGGTAAGATAAAAAGATATAATACTACTATAAAATTAGCGTTTGGTGTAGAACGATAATAAAGTTATAATTTTCAAATAACCTACAATTTTTTATACGATAATTATATTCTTTATTGTATATTTATGTCTCAAAATTGTATAACATAACATATGTAAATTCTTTTGCTGAAATAATGAAATTATTATTACAAAAACTAAATCCTTAGAACTTATATAATATAGATTACAATACTTTATATAATAATATTATGAATTCTATATCAAAAGCCACAAATACAGATGAAGCAATAATCTTGGCTAGATGGTTAGATAGATTTCTTGCCTGGTTAATAGATTTTCTTATTATTTCAATTCCTTTATGGATAATATTTGGAACTATTTATTTATCTTCTTTAATCATCGACAGTACTACACAGATCCAGACTGGAATTTTTAATTTACAAGGATTACAATACTTTATTTCTTCTTTAATATTTTTGATATATTGGACATATTTTGAATCTACAACGGGCCAATCTATTGGAAAAAAGTTATTGAATATAAAAACCACAACTTTAGATGGTAAATCATCGCCAACTTTAAAACATGCGTTAATTGAAAGTTTTGGGAAATCTTTTTTACTTCCGATAGACTTAGTCTTAGGTTGGTTTTTAACAGATAAGCAAAGACAGAGAATATTCAACAGATTGAGTGATACCATAGTAATTAAGTTAAACAATAAAGAAATGAGATTAAATGAGAGATATTATGTAAAGGACTGATTCCTCTTTTAAATAATAATAAATAAAAGATTTCTATGAAATGAAATGCTATTGTTTATCAAATCCTAATATACATACTACTTTTTTTCAATCATTCTAATTTGTTATTCTAATATATTATCTTATGTCTTGGCCAATTAGGAATATTTGTAGTATATTCACAATAATTTTTCTTGTTTGTATATATTATAAATAAAAGATATAAACAAATAAACTTTGTATATCCAAAGATATTTTTAATCAAAATTAAAAAATTACAATGAATACAAATATAATAGAAATTATGGAAAATGGTTATTTTGTTTATTTATATTTTCATATTTTAAATAGAAAATTTTTTTTTGATATCTCTGGCTTTTAGTAGATCTTTTTTAACCTTTTAACCTTAAAAAATTGAAAGAAATTGTAAAATTAATGCGCCAATCTCCTCTACGATTTTGTATTTTTTTATTAATTTTCTCACTAAATAAAGAAATTTTTCTCATCATTAATAAGAAAGAATTAAGATATATTTTTGTAATGAACTATGGACTATAGATGTATTAAAAACAAACAAAAGAATCTTTCCTTAAACAATTGATAATGCATGGTTATTTTTTATAAAATATTCATTTTTATTATTTAATTGAAACCTATAAAATACATGGAGAAACTGAATGAAAATGCAGATCAGTTGTGTTGACATGATTTATTGCTTCTATTTTCAAATGAATGTCAATTATAAACTATTAAGAATAAGTATGGGTAAGGTTATAATTGTCATTTCAAAAATACAATGGATTATGGTTATTGATTTCAATAATAATCATCTTATTTATTGCTTTTTCATCCAATAGCATTATTATAAATTCTACAAATACAAGTCAAGCAGATAATAACAATAACAATAATAACAATAATAATTTTACCATATCCTGTAACATATCTATAATAGCATGTCTTAACGATATACCACATCCAGAGAAAAAAGAAGATCATAAAATACAAACAGATTTAATATTAGAACAAGTTAGTTCTACTAAACTCAAAGAATATATAGATACTTTATCATCTTTTCATACCAGACACACTAAATCACATCATATTGAGAAGGCTGCAAATTGGCTTAAAAGTGAATTTGAAAATATATGCAAAGGTAGTGTATTTTTTCACAATTATACTCAAAGTGATCAAAATCAAACTTTTCATTTAAAAAATATTATTTGTAGTAAACAAGGTTTAGCATCCACCTCTCAATCTAATTACAATAATAATAATACTATTGTAATTGGAGCACATTATGATAGTAGATCAAAAAATATCAATAATACTGATGCTAGAGCTCCCGGAGCTGATGATAATGCTAGTGGAGTTTCTGCATTACTAGAACTTTCACGAATTCTTTCCCATTTGTATTTAAAATATAATCTTCAATTTGTATTATTCTCAGGTGAAGAACAAGGTCAATGGGGATCAAAGAATTATTCAAGATATTTGAATAATAGTAATCTAAACTCAACTATAGACCTCTACATTAACTTAGATATGGTTGGCTATTCATCTCCTAATGAATCAAACAAAGTCATTCTAGAATATGATGTTGGCAATAAATATTTGCAAAATGATGAATATTCAAAAACAATAGCCCTATTCATAAAGCAAATAGCTTTGAACTATACAAATTCAGAAGCTATATTGTCTAAACTTGGAAATAGTGATTTTATTCCTTTCGAAGCATTAGGTCATGCTGTTATAGGAATACATGATGGAGGTTCAGAAAATAATCCACATTATCACAAATCAACAGATACGCCAGATACTCTGAATATAAAATATTTAACTTCAATAACAAAGATTGTCCTTGCTACCATTTTAGAACTTGACAAATTAAACCATTATTAAAACGATAATTGAATTATATAATACTATGTATATATTTAATTGGAAACTAAATATAATTGCAAAAAGAAATATAAGCATAACTTTTAAAAGAAAATAATTTGAAGAGTAATAATTGGTAAATAATATACATTATAAAACTTTATTATTAATATCTATTCATGAAGATAGACTGTACTAATAATTACTACACTAAACATATCAAATGAAGAAGCATTAACAAAAATTACGATGTAGAAGTTCAATTGTTACTGTTACAAACTAAGCCTTCACTTGCAGGAAACATGCAAAAAAGTAAATATGCGATATCTAAATCATCATCGCATTAGACGATATTATTAATGTTCAAACTGATATATTAAAGGCAGAGTAAATTATTCGAGCTTAGCTAGCCAACCTAAGCGATAGCGGTACATAAGAAAACAATAATGAACAAGATGAAGATGATGAAGAAGATGGAGACAATAACTAACAATAATCCTAAAATTATTTATCTTGATTGTTATTAAATTACTAATAAAAAAATTCAGTTGTGATATTTAAAAAATAAGAAATATTATACTAATTATAAAATGTGAGAAGAATTTATTTGAACATCACTTTTTATTTATTATTACAACACCACTTCTTTAAGAAATCTATTGCAGATTTAGTATCTTGAAAGATTTTCGTTTCTTTTAATATTAGATTATCAAAATCAGACGAAATATCAAGTGGGGTGCTGTTGAGTGTGATAATGCATTTGATACCAGCATTGTTTGCTGCTTCTACCCCGAGGGGAGCATTTTCTACTACTATACATTCAGATGGTTTTATATTCATTTTTTGTAATGCTGCGACGAATGGTGTAGAATGTGGTTTTCCCTGATCTACATCTTCGCCGGAAATTACTACATCAAAATTCTTTAATCCAATCATTTTATCAATAGTTGCTTCTATCTCATTCTTTGCCGCACCAGTAACAATTGCTTTTAAGCAATCACATTCATTTAGTTCTTTTATGAGATCGTTTACACCTTCAATAAGTGGAGTATTTTCAATTTCTTTAAATATTTGTTTTTTTCTTTCACTAATTTTTCCTAGTAATGCATTATCTAACTTTTTATTGACATTGTTTCTTTTAAAGATTTCCTGTACCAATTCATCCGTAGGCATACCTTCTAATTGATAAACTATTTTTTTGTCTATCTCATAGTTAGCTCCTTCTTTTATTGCAATTTTTACTGCTTCAGCATGAAATGGCATTGCATCAATTAAAACACCATCCATATCGAAAATTATTCCTTTCATATTTTTTATATAATTCAATCATAGAACAGATATAAAAATGTGAATATTAAACAGAATTTGATATATGACTTTTTTTTATCTTAATATCATTACAAATTAAACTATTTGTTACTATTATTAAGGATCAAAATATATAGACAATCTATTGATACCTTCTTAATTGTTATTAGTTCAGCTAATTGAATCTTTCTTATTAAAGGTAATAAGTACATACCTATATTTTTTTTCTTAAATATTTCAAATGGTATCAAGCAATAAACAATGTTTTCTTTTTAATATTTCATAGCATCGCTATTCTAAGATTGGTTATACCATGGCAACAATAGATTTAATTTGTCTTTAGCCTGATCTCTTCTTAAAATCTTTTAATAATGCATTAATGAATAGAATTTAATAAAATAGTAATTATATAACAATCTAACAAGTGAAGTTTATTAAATTGAATGGGAAAAAGGAAGAAAATACCATTATAATGGTATAAGAGAGAAAATAAACAAATTCAACTACTGCTTTATTACAATTTATATTATATGATTTAAGTTGAATTTTTTTCCTCCAATCTAACATAACTGAAGTAATAATCAAGAGAAAAGTGGGAGTACCACTGTTACCTACTCTAATATTTTGTGAGTGAAGATGTGCAGAATTGCATCAGATCCAAAAGATTTTTCAATAATATTAAAAATTAGATTAACACTATCAGAGAGTAGTAACAATATTATAAAATCCAATCTAAAATGTTCCAAATAAAATCAGGATTTCAAAAGGTATTATGCATCAGTAAAGTGAAAATTTAATTATTGAAGTTATTTATTTAACATATGCAACTTTCGTTTCTAAGATCTTTTCCTTCGTTAGGTATAACTCTATCCAACTTTTAAAAAATTTTCCAGAAAATTTTAAAAAATCTTTGGAACCCCTAGAAAGAAATTCTCATAGACTTTGTCGATTAACGGAAGATATACTAGATATTGCAAGAATTGAAAGCAATAACTTAAAACTAAAGAAAGATTTGAGATTACAAATTTAATCAAAGAAACAATAATAAATTTACTGAGAATGGCAAAATAATAATAAAGATAAAAAAAGAATGGTAATCAAATAAATATAAAGGTTCAAGATAATGTTCAAGGAATTTATTATGATATTTTGCCAAGATTGTTTGAAAAATTTGCTACAAAATCAGAGGTTGGCACTGGTCTTGGTCTATATATTCAAAAAACATTGTAGAGGCGCATGGAGGGTCTATAAAAGGATACAATAACTCCGATGGAAAAGGTGCTACTTTTGAATTTATTCTTCCAATTGAAAATATCCAAAATTAATAATAAGTTTGGATTTTCTCGTTATTAATCTATAATAGTTTAGATGTAGAGGATTTTATTTTATTGGTATCAATCATATTATCTTGTGATTCTACCATATAATTAGAAGGATAATCAACTATGAACTTTCCTTGAGAGTACGTATAAATTTTTAATTCATCAGAATTCGATTGCGCAGAAACTATGATAGTAATGAGTGATATTGTTATAAGTATAGAGATTCCATATGCTAATAATGAATATAAAAATTTCATATAAAAATCTTCTTCCTAATACTTCTATTAAATGTTTTTAATATTAAATCTGTTGTAAAAATGTTAACTAAGGGATTAATCTAATGCGCCTAAATAAATGTATCAGAATTGTCTTACACGGCTAATTTAAGGATAAGCGATGGTAATTATATTTTTACTTAAAGATTATTTTATATTAATTATGAGAAAACTTTACTAAATATTTTTTCGTGTTACTTTAATATCGTGAAGACATTTATAAAGATAAATGAAGATAATACCTAGTCATTCAAAAAAATTTATCATATCACTTACAATCTGTATGATTATCCATTCATATTATAAATTGATTTCATTGTATTTTCCTATTCAAAACAAGAGTGTAAAAATTTATTGAAAAAAAGAATAATTAATAGAAATTTAATAATTGCAGTATCAATTGTATCTAGTATTCTATTCTTTATGTTTTGGTTTGAATCGTCCGATGCAATAAAGAATGACAATGATTTACAAGGTGAAGATTTTGACTATATTTTTGATCCTGGTGAGTACATTGGTGAAGAAGGTAACGTAAAACCAGAAAAAAATACCAATACTGATAATTTAAATAATAAAGGTAATTTGGTTCAGCACCAGCCTAATGAACCCCAAGAAAAGAGTAGCGATAATAATGATACAAATATGATAAAGAAAACAAATAATGAAATAACTAATACTCATGGTGGGAACACTTATGCTGAAGATGATAATTTGAATCTTGAGAACAAAGTTCTAGTTAAAGCACGTATAAGTTTAGTAAATCTTGAGAAAAGAGGATTTTTAAGTATTGCTGCTTTTATCAATGGTCAGGAGGTTTTAAAAAATATAACATTGGATAAATTAGATGAATCAAAACAGTCGCTAAATGTTAATCTACCAGTCAATAAGGAAACTAACTTTTTAAAAGCAGGTGATCGTGATGAATTTTTTGTATGTGCATATCATGTAAAAGATTTGCTAAAAGAGTATAAATCTTTGACTTATTTTGATTGTGATGAGGGAGATCTCATTGCTCCAGATAAACCCACAATAGCACGTTTATTTTCACCTAGCTCACTTGTGTACAAGGAAAGCCAAGATATTTTTAATAATAGTAGTAGTAAATATTCGCAATTACTCTCTACAAATAACGGTGCAAACAGTAATACAAAACTAGAAAAAGAAAAAGAAGAAAAAGATACAGTCAAAGTCAAAGTTTATTCACCACTTGAAGATAGAAAAAATACTCAAAAACTAAAAATTATTGCAATGGTAAAGGGCCAGATCAAGTCAGTAGTTATTGACAATGTTCAAGAAGAATTCAATAAAATTGGCGGATATACAATAAGTAGAACATTTACTTTTGATAGAGATACAAATATAGGAAAAATCCAGATAGGCGACAAATTCTTTGCATGTGTTTCGAGTACTGATTTAAACCCTCCAGAAGGTCAAGAATGTGAAAAGAGAGTTATAAAAAATATTGAAAGACCTAATGTTCTATATGCTAGATAAAGAAATCTTATCAATTCTTAATATGACCTCATTGTATATCTAAGAAGGATACGAGTGACTTTAGATTTACAAAATTTATGTATGCCGAGTTAACTTTATTTATGAAATATAATTATGTGCATAATTCTAAATTAGTAAAAATAATTAGCAATAAATTTTAAATTTAAAAACAAAAATTTCATACAAATTTAATATTTCTGTAATAATGATTAATGTTTATTTGTATTTTATTATTCAAAGTTATTTAATTCATAACAGGATCTTTATATGACATTTTCATATAACTGTCAGATGATTTGTGTTAAGTTATAATAAAGGCATAAATTACATATATTATGAGAGATACAACAATTTTTCATAATAATGATAGATGTCGTATTATTAATGTTGTTGGGCTCCTACCATTACTACAGCACAGCAAATTAATCCTCAAGGTAAAGCATCATCAACTCAAAATCGACAGATAGTGTAAAACATAATCTTTAACCTTTTTTATCTTTTACAAGTTCTATTGGAACTTTTCTCTAAAGTTCATATGTTGTTTTAAATTTTGGGATATTATTAGTAGTAAATTTAGATTTCACTATAATTACTCGTCATTCTTATCATCATCAATGTTTTGAAATTCAAATGAACTTATTGTACTATTAGCTATATTTAGATAAATTGGAAACTCTATAGGTAGAGATTCATAACGTAGTGAATATGCTTTACCAACATGGTCTTCTAAATCATCTCTATCCTTATCATCATTAATAACTGTCCATACTTCCATAACTTGAACTTTTTTATCATTGTTATTCTTATCAGTGTACGTATAAGTTACTTTATAGGCAGGAATATCATCAATTATTATACGTGGATTAGACTCTATAATTCTAAAGTCTGTTAATTCTAACTTATAAGAAGAAATCTTAGAATTAGTAAATTCTTCTAATGACATTCCTGCTGGTATATTATGAACATATACATCAAAACTCTTTTCAGGATTTGTACATATTGTATTAGTGTTATTAATTTGAGCTGATGGTACTTGTTTTAATGTATTAGGATTTGGACAAAATAATACTATATTATTAATACCAACTATATCATCATTTTTTATTCTTTTTTCAAATTCATCAGTTATCCAAGTAGAAGGATAGTCAATGCTAAAACCAAATATTGGGTTTTCATACTCTTCAATATTTACCACGGAAGTAGTTTGGGCTAGAATTAATTGAGATGAAATAGGCAGAAAGTAAATTAATAATAATGGAACTAATAACATATGAATTAAAATATTATTTATTTGGTCTAAGGGAAGAAATACTTGTCGTTTCATTAACTCTAATTTAGGTACAATAGTTGTTATAGCTTTAACTTTAATATTTTTTCTTAATTAGTATTTATTATTTTACAAACAAGCAATTGTAAAAATATATCCATGATTTATGAATTTATCTCTCAATGATTTTTTTTAGTAAATGAGATAATAACTCATTAGATACAGTTTTTATACCACAATAAAAAAAGGTACCTAAATAATAATATTATTAAATTTAATTGTTAAACAAATAAAGTTATACTAACTGACTGTAAATTGTAGTTTCATTATATGCTTTATAAAATAACAAAAAAATTTATAAAATTCTTAAATTATACTTCAGTGTGTATAATAAAAATCGGTAAAGAAGATTTCTTCCAACACATTTTAAATCATTTTTTTTCCATGTGCTATATTTTTTATTTCATTCGTAATTTCAATCAATCCCTGAGGAACATCTTTAGATTTATCAGTCCATAAAGTAGTATGTATGTCGTTATCTATTGTAACTGTAAGAGAAGAGGAAAGCGCCGTATTATCTTCATCTTCCTTTTCCGTAACATAAGTAGCATCTGTGTTATAAAAATTATGTTTTTTAATTGTATCTATTAAAGTATTTTTTTCTGAATCTTCTATAGATTTTTGGGTTAAATTGGCACCGCTAATATCTGCTGATACTTTAATGTTATTAGATTCTGAATCAAAAGAAATAACTAGATAATTGTTTGCCAATCCTCCAGATTCTACATATTTGAAGCTAAAAGAGGAAGGAGTAGTTGTAGTTGAATTTTCTTTATTACTAGTGTTAGTAGACATAATTTCTCAATAGCATAATATTCACATATTATTTAATAATTCGAGCTAAATATTATCACAATATATGCATATATATCAACCACTACATAGTAGGACTTTAGATGAACAACTTTTTTTGATACACTTTTTATGGTTATGAATAACTAATGAATAGTTTGAGGATGAAAAAATAAATTACTAGATGATTTCTAATTACCACGCTTCCATTTTCTCAAATGACCTGTATTGTTGTCAAGATATATATGCCATATTTCCGACTTTTGTTTTTTCACGCTCCTTATTTCTATTTCCTTTACGTTATTAGACTCAAGTGATTGTGGATCAATTTCGCCTATCTTTTTCAAAGTTCTATTAGAAAGATCTCTTACTGGTTTTGGCTCGGAATTACTCATTTTTACTCTACCACCTCATAAAAGGCTATTTTGCCGTCATCTAATTTCTCAACACCATAAACATCTCCTTCATATTCTACTCTATAATATTTTCCCACTTCAAGATGTTTAAGATCAATATCAATGAAGTCCTTTTCTTTTTCTTTCATTACTTGAACTTCAGATGAATTTACAAGATCTACTTTTTTCTCAGAAGTATCTGCGTTGGAGCCACTTTCTCCTTTATTGGTATTAGGTTTTTGCATAATCCCTACATCTTCATTTCCCGATATATTGTTTGACATATGTAATTATACCAATGTATCGCTTATAAGTTTGATTTCTAATATGTGGTAATGGCAGAAGGTTTTACTTTCTTTCTTTCATTGGATAATAGATAATTTCAAAAGGAAACTTCTATTGTAGTTCTAAACTATTTGATTAGGTATAATATAGTTTATCGTTAGTAGATTCTAATCCTTATCATAAATATAGCAAAACCTTTGCAAAGTCGGATAATTCTGATAATAGATTCAAAAATTCACCTGTCAAAGCGGTTGGAAAATCATTCTTTTTGTATTTGCCTAAAATCAAGTTTATGCTCTGTCATTATATTCTAAACTACTGTGATAATCAATAATACTACTACTAATACTAATAATAAAATTTCAAATTTTTTGGTTAGTATTACTTTTTATATGGTTTTCTAATTAGTTTAATTATTAGATAATATCAAAAAAAAGGAAGAGTTATTTCATTTTATCACTACTGGAATTGGATAACATTATTTGTCCGCGAATTTCACCATCTGGATTTTGTTGTGTATGTATATTTACATAGGTCTCTCCATTTTGCATAGCAGTTATCAAATCCGATAATTGTTTACCAGCCATTGGTCCTTGAAATGTATCTGCAGTTATGTTTCCTTTGGCTAATATACCAGACATTTGTTGAGAAGGAGTATCAGATTTGTATAATGGAACTACTGGTGGTCCGTTCTCTCCTTGCTTTCCACTATGTATATGAGCCATTGTGACTCCTTGGATATTAGTGACATTAACTTTAAACCATACATTATCTTGCATTGGTTTAAACCATGCCATACCTGATGCACTAGTTTGTATAGGTGGAACTTGTTGGTCACCAGATAATTGAGCGCTAAACTTTTGTTTGCCTTCATGTTGTACTGCAAAAACTGTTGTTGCATATGATAAATATGTTATAGATGTCAATGCTGTTATCAAAGACAAAGATAATACAATAACAAGTATTCTTATTGTATTCTTTTTAGTCTTCATTACAAAATAATTTATCTCAAACTATTTAACAGCTGAAGACAAATTAACTAACAATACAAGTTAGTAATATAATAGTAGGTCTTTTTAATTAAATTATTATTAATTCATTTAAAAAACACTAGTACGAGGTAACACTAGATGCAATTTGATTGGTATGGTTAGGTGAAGGCATAACCTGTAAATTTATCAAATTTTAAAACTGGAATTACATTTATCTTAAGGCGATAAAATATTATTTGGTATTACCGCTCATGAAAATATTAAGGGATTAAATTTTGAAAACTTGATTTTCCAGGTTGATTGGCATTTTTAAAATCTGTTGTTGCTTCTTAATATGTACATCCATTATTCAGCTAAAAGCAATCTTTTGATTTTAAATATCTTGTTGAAAATGATCATTTATAAGGCAAAATTTCAGCCAATATAGTTAAAGATAGGGGAGTCTGAAAAAAGAACTAGTTTTATATATCAATTGAATCTCTAAATAAGATGTATTAATCAGGTATAAAATAATAATTAGTTTATTAGACTAATATATCTTAATTTATTGTATATAATGCAATATAAATTTAAATATTAATGTTAATTAGTATTTTTAATGATAACAAATCTAACAAATATGCTTGTATTAATAACAGGATTAAGTATATTGACAGTAAGTAGTTTTTCCATAATTGGAATTACAGAATCATATTCACAAACAGTTGAAACAAAGTCACAATCGGTATCTAATACAATTCATATAACAAAAGATGCTTCAAATTCTTACGCATTGTCTTCTGGTTCTTCTCATATTGGAAGCTTTGATACTACATATACAATAATAGGAAGTGTAACATCACTTAAAGAATCAAATAACTTGATAACGTCAACAATCACAAAAGATTATGATAGCTCTCCCGTTATAGGTTACGTTATATCTCATAAAAGTAAATCAGATTCAAAATCAGCAACTTTAGCAAATCCATTTGCAGATAAATCCACAATTAATGAAAAAATCAAAAGCGAAATTCAAACTTCAATAAATTCATCTCAAAAGTTAAAAACTACAAAAGCAGAAATAAAATGTAATTTTGGAATGGAAATAAGTGACTGGAAGTGTAGTACCCATGGCCTATTAGAATAACAAATATAAGAAATCACTAATTTTTCTTTCTTTCTGTTGAACTTCTGTTCAATGATGTTATTTTTTTTATTAAAATCTTTTTAGTATTTGATAACATATTTCTTTAAAAATGGCTTACCATTATTCATTATTTTAATCAATAAATTATTAATTATATTTTGTTAATTTAATTTTTATGTTTACTTATTCTCAAAATTAAGACTAACTTTAGATTTTACAATATTCAATTTCTAAATATAGATAATACTATCAAATCTAGATGTTAAATTCTTATTTACTAAATTTAAAAAGAATTTGGATTTATAGTAACTGTAAATGTATTTTTAACATGACTATCTATTGATACACCATCTGAGACATTTATTGTATATGGAAGAATAGCTTTTGCATTTGATTTACCTTCTTCCAAGGCTTTATACGTTATCCCTGATATATCTGAAATCCGTTGAATTATCGCTTTCTCTCCTGCATTCAATGTAACTGGTTCTGAAACCATCTTACATGCTGGAGCGTTTAATTCTCCAACTTTATTATCAAACATTGCATAAAGTTCAGAATCACAAATATTTGCTATAAAAGTGACAGGATAGGCTCCTGTATTTATAACAGTTGCACTTAAACTAAACTTTTCTCCAACATGAATTTCATTAGGGATAGTTTTAACGTTTTCAAATTTTAGTATAGGTGACAAATTAATTGAATCTGTAGAATTAACGTTAATATTCGAATTTTCTTCTTCTTCTATAATAGATTGAGAATGAATTAATTGTGGTGGAATTAATAAAAGACTTGTTGTTACTGCTGTTGTTACAATTATTGGCATTATTATACTAAATATTACTACGAAAATTCTCATTCCATATACTTATATACACTTATGTATAAATCATTATCAAGATTATTCAGAAAAGTTTTATAGAAAACAAATTCTTATTTGTGATCATTCTTTTAAATTATAATTAAGGTTATTATGTATCTTTGCTATTAGTAACAATGTCTAATCACCATAATAGTGTTTTGTACTTCTATTATAGATAGATATGATTTTACATTAGTCATATTATTTGTTGATACATATATTTTACCACTAGCAAATTCATTTATAATTTGATTGACCATATTTTTTTCTGTTTACCTTTTACTTCTCTGTGTATTATGTTGTAGTCTATATTCTATCATCTACAAGTGTTATAATTATCTATTAGATAAAATAGAAAAACCAGTACAATAAAATTTTTTATTTTAACTATTTTATTTATATTAAAATAGTTATATATTAAAGAATACGTGATTACCATTCACAGATCTAACTTATAACATCATAGGTATATTAAGTCGTTGAAGTCATGTTATATTTTAACTGGAAAACTTTTGTTCACTTCTTTTATTAAAGGAATAATTTTATCCATTATTATTTTATCAAAATTGTTTTCCTTAAAATCAATTGTGAGAATTAAATAATAATTTTCATTGAGTGGAATTATAAATCTACTAAAGTTCTCGTATCTTCCAAATGCATAGGTTAATTTTCCTATTTTTGGTTCAAATTTAGTTCTTGTTTTATGTCTAGTTATTGTATTTATTGCAGATTCTTGATTCTCTTCTTCATTAAGAAGTAATTTTAGACCTTCTCTATACTTTTCATTGATAATAAAACCATTTTGATTGGTTATACCTATCCATCTTATGGATTTGTCCAAATTCAATACATTATTAGTGAAATGAGAAAGAATTGTACTATCATTTGACATAATTTAGAGAAAGAAATTATAAGTAATAAAAAAGTTATTAGAATAATGTTTCATTTTAGAAGTTGATATAGATTTAGGTTTCTTTACAATATCTTAATTTCATTGAAATGGATCCATAAATCCAGAGTCTTCTAATGGTGCTTGTGAAAAGTCATAATCATCCTGGAACGAATATTGTTGTTCGTCCATTGATGAATCAAAAGATCGTAAGTCGTCTAGCGGTACGTCTGATTGGAATTCATTACCATAGGCAAAATCAGAATTAGAACCATAATTACTATCATCATATCCAAAACTACCTAAATCATCATTATTTGGCTGAAGTGTATAGTCAAGGTTATTATTATAATTGGAGTCATAGCCATAGTCAGAATTATAGTTTGATCCAAATCCTTGGTTAAATGATGATGAGGATGATGAACCTAATCCTCCCAAGAGACCAGAGAATACATCTAGTATTCCGCCACCTCCACCTCCTAATCCACTACCGAAACTAGGTGAACCATATCCATATCCAGATCCATATCCAGATCCAAAGCCAGGCATCATCATACCAAGACCATTATTCATGCCTAATCCACCTAGTCCTCCTCCTCCTCCATACATTGATCCAAAATTAGGACCATAAAGAGAACCAGGATTGGAGTATAGTGATGACGATGAACCAAAATTTCCATATGATGGACTATTCATTTGGTTAGTATGAAAAAAAGCAAATGAATATTGAGGATAAAAAGCAATTAATAAAAACAAGAATGACAATCCCAGGATATTTGATTTTAGATAAAGTAATGATGTTTCTTTTTTCAAAGTATTTGTATTAAAATTAAACATTAATTATTATTATCACTTATAGTTCTTTAAGGTTAAAGATTCTTGTCATAAAATCTATGAATATGCATATACTTTAAAATAAAATGAAGATAATGAATTGGTAGTATGAATCATTTTAAAACAATTGTATCTACTATAATGGTATCGACTACTATTATATTAGCAAGTTTTATAGTTATTGGGGATACATTTTACGATGTTCCTAAATCGGCTATTGCACAAAGTTCATCTTCGTCTAGTTTGTTATCATATGAGAATCCCACCTATGGAATAACAATTCAATATCCTTCTAATTGGATGACTTCAACAAATCAACTTCCGACTTATAATAGCATTATTGGATTTTATTCTCCATTGGAAAGCCTTTCAGATGTATTACCTGTAGAATTTGCTTTATCAATTACTACTTATACAAATAATATATCATTAGATGAATATACAAAGATTACACGTACGGCGTTAGAACAACAAGGTATGGAAATTAGTGAATCTAGTGCAACAACATTAGCAGGAAATCCAGCCCATAAAATAACATTTTCACCAGGTGACCAAATTGCACAAAATTCGCCGGTAGAATTTAAATTCATGCAAATATTTACTATAATAGGAAATAAAGTATATTCATTGTCATATAATGCAGAAGCATCAAAATTTTCTACTCATTTGAATACAATACAACAAATGCTTGATTCTGTGAAAATACAGCAGCCGTCACCACCCTCCACTTAATTTAAATAATCAATAAAAAACATGCATTCTTGTATTTGGTATATTCAGTTAATCTATAGTATAATTTACGAAGATATTGTAAAAAAATAAAAGATATAATCGAGCTATAAAAAGTGTTGGTAGCGGTTTTTCAAGTATTTTCGTTGGTAATGTTAACTTAACTTACAACCCAAACTTTGGTTACAGTATTTTTAGATGCATCAACTTCAAATGTAAATATACCCATCTTGTTATCAAGAAAAGCCAAGTTGCCTATTGGAGATAATGCTCTAAAGAAGATTGAACCATTAAACTTTATTTTTTTTTCTGGAGTAATAATTCCTATTTCTTGTGAACTCCAGGTTACTATTTCATTATTTTTACCAGTTATAACACCTTGGCCTTCACCATATACTACACCATTTGATCTAGGAGTAGTTGTATAAGTACCAATTTCTGTTACATCTATAGAATTAATTCCATTTAGTATGGTACCATTTGATGAAAATGAAGTTTGGACAGTAGGACCTTCTAATACTGTTTGACTAGTTATTTCCCCTTTATTTTCATAAATTAGATTTCCTATGGTTGGATTATCAGTTTTATTTATAGTATCAGCATTAGTAACTACATTTGTACCATTTGTTTCTTGTGCGGAAACATTTTGAAATAAAAATGCAGATATAAAGGCAGCTAGTCCCAATATGGATATAGTATATATCAATGCTATTTTGGTATTCTTCATAATACTGATGTAGATGTAACATAGTATATCACAGTATATAGTAAAATTAACTTTCTATTTTCACTATTTGCTTTGTTGTAAAGTTGAATATGTTATAGATATATTTTTAATATCGTAGTAAGAATACTAACCATATCTTATAACAAGAATAATGTATATTATAGGTTTTATTGTTCTACTCATAGGAATAATCCTGATTATATTGTATCTAATATTTGGAATTCTATGACATTTTTAAAACAAACTATTTTTTATTATTGATATTACTTTTTTGCAAATAAATAATATTTACAGTATTACAAAGTGATCTTTAATAAAGACAAATAAATAATCAAGATTTTTCTCTGATTATAGAAATGGATTCTTATTCTGTCAATTAATTTTTTTTTCAAATGGAACTATTAGGATCATTAAATACTATTTTGTATATGTATTATAGTTAGTTCTAATGATATTCCTTGGAATGAAACTATAAAAAAAGAAGCAAGAGGAATTGATGATGCAGATTTTGGTGAGATCCAAAGTGTTGATCCAGAATATGTCATAACTCAAAAGGGTATAATTGATAAAGAAATTTTCTCCTTTCCAA
>DASVFI010000068.1:0-5775 GCA_036380115.1 Nitrososphaeraceae archaeon
TTTTGTTAAATTGATATAAAGACCGGATGCTATCGCACTAGGTATACCTTATACTTCCTTTTTCCAACAGTGGAAATCTAAAGCTAAAAACCTATTATACTAAAATAAATAATATAATTAAAAAAATTTAGTTTACCTATCCAGCCGACTCGGTAGATTCTACTTCCCATTCCTTTAATTCATTTTGGAGTTCATCATCATGTTTAATGTCTTTACTGTTTTCTAGATTTTTAGTTTTCTCTTCTTTTTCTTTTTTATCTTCTGACATGTATTATTCATGAATTAATATGCAATAAATTGTTTACCAATTTATGTAAAATTAGCAAAATCATAACTCTTTTGCTATTTATATCTTTATAGAATATTTTTCTTTTGATTTTGGTTTTTGATTTTAATGTCTGATAGCTCCTATAGTAAGTCCTTGGATCATTTGTTTTTGAAATATTAGCATCAATACTAGAATTGGAACTAAAGCTATGTTTATTCCAGCAGTCAAGTATCCCCATTCGATTCTATATAAAGAAACAAATTCATATAATGCTACTTGAAAAACCATTGAATCAGGCCTGTTAGCCAAAACTATCGGGAGTATGAATTCATTCCATGAGAATCTAAATGCTAAAACTGCCGCAATAGCAAATCCAGGCATTGACAAAGGGATGGTTATTCGTCTTAATACTCCTAAATTTGAACATCCATCTATTAGTGCAGCTTCCTCTAACTCTTTAGGGATAGTTTCAAAATAGCTTTTAAGTAAAAATATATTTAAAGGAATGATTAAGATTTGAAAAGTCAATATTAAACCTATAATAGAGTTTAATAGTCCTATCTGAGAGAACATAATATATAATGGAATAATATTAATTACTACTGGTATCATAAATAATCCTAATACAATACTGAGCAAAATATTTTTACCTTTGAAGTCAAATCTAGCAAAGGCATAACCACCCAAAGCACTTACTCCAACACTGATTACCGTACTTCCTATACTAACTAGAAAACTGTTAAACAGACTCTTGACTATATGAGGTTCTGTAATTACAAATAGATAGTTTTCAAGAGTAGGATTTTTAGGAATGAATTGTGGTGGTATAGATGTTGCTTCTTCATTAGATTTCAATGAGGTCGAAAGAACCCAAACTAGTGGTACTATAGTAATAAAGAGATAGGTAAATAGTAATATGTATATAACTGATTTTTCCGCATAGAACCATTTGGAATATGTAAATAATGAAGGATAATTTTTTTTCATAAGCTATTTGATCTCTTATTATTATTATTATTTTTTATTTCTTCCAGCAAATAGTCTAAGGTATACAAATGCAACTGCTATATTCATCATAATAAGTAATATACCAACTGCTGCTCCTTCTGAGAAATATCCAAATTCAAAAGCTTGTTTATACATATATAAAGACATTGTTGTTGTTGAAAATAAGGGACCACCATTGGTCATAATCAATTGCAAATCAAAAAAGTTAATTGTCCAAACTGTTACTAATATTAAATTTGTTAAAATAAATGGTTTTAAAAGTGGAAGAGTTATATAAACAAATCTTCGAAATTTTGTTGCTCCATCAATAATAGCTGCTTCATAAAGTGTAGGATTAATTGAAAGTAATCCTGCAGTAAGAAATAATATTGTGAAGGGTGTTCCATACCATGTATTTGCTATGATAATTATCCATATGGCTAACGCAGTATCAGAAAACCATTGAATAGAGTCTAATCCCAATTTTTCAATTCCATAATTAATAATACCAAAATTATCATCAAAAAGAAATTTAAATGAGAAACCTGTAATAACTGTGGATACTGTCCATGGAATAATAAATAGTGTTCGAAACAGTCCTGAAGCTCTAATTTGTTGATTCAACAAAATAGCTATTAATAGTCCAATTCCAAACTGAAGAAGGACTGTTCCAAATACAAAAACTATTGTAACTTTGAGTGAATTGAAAAAATTAGGATCTTCAAATATGCTATTAAAGTTCTCAAATCCTACAAATTCCCATTCTTTTATTATTGTAAGAATAGATACATCATGTAATGAAATATATATGTTCCATATTAGAGGGAAGAAAAGAAAAAGAAATAATATTATTATAGCAGGTAATAGAAAAAGATAAGGTTCAAACTTTTTTAAGATTAACATTGAATTACTTATGCAATAAATTAGAGAATAAAGTTAGACCTGAATAGTTACCAACCTAGAGCTCTTTCTGATTGTTTTGAGGCTTGATCTAATGCCGTTTTTGGATCCATTCCATTGTATACTTGTTCAATCGCATTTCTTATATGCTCTGCAATAATAGGGTACTCGGGAATATTTGGTCTTCCTTTGCCTAAGGAGATTAATGAAACTAGTTCTTCATAATAAGGAATTGTTAATTTTAGCTTCTCCGAGTATGGGCCTTCTCCTATGCTTTTTTGTGTAGGTAGATATCCTTGTTGTAATAACATGGGAATCAAAACTTCAGGTTCTAGCATTATAGTAAGAAGCTCCCATGCTAATTCCTTATTTTGTGATGTTTCAGGTATACTTAATATCCAGCCTCCCATTAAGGTAGAAGTATTTGTTGAATTTGAATTGCCAGGGACTGGAAACATGGGGGCCATTCCTATTTTTTCCTCTAATGTACTCCATTCGTTCTTTGGAAATTGTCCTAATATCCATGATCCTTCAAGCATTACTGCAAATTTTTTGTCTGCAAATTCTTGACCCCAGAAATGATTGATTTGAGGTTTAATTCCAGCATCTACTTGATCTTTTAAGAATTGAAGAGCTTTTACACCTAAGTCATTGTTATAAATAGGATACCAGTAATTGCTTTTTTTAGGATGTCCTTCTCTTTGTTCTAGTATTTCTCCACCTAGCATCCATAGATATGGATACCACATGTCAGGTGAATGGTTGGCACCTACTAAATGCATCGCTTGAATTCTATCCTTTTCTAAAATTTCATTGAGTTTTTTAGAAGAAGATATGTATTCATTCCAATTCTTTAACTGATCTGGATTTATCTCTGCTTTATCCAGAAGATCCTTCCAATACCATAATGCTCTAACGTCCGTCCATGCCCAAATTCCTTTGACTTGATCATTATATAATCCTCCTTCCCAATTTTGACTATAGAAATCAGATGACTTATTCCATTTTTTCGTATTGGATGTAAGATCTGACAAAAATCCCCCTTCTGCAAATTCACCCAACCATATCTGATCTATTGAAATAAGATCAATTGGAGTTTTTCCTGCCATTGCAGTAAGGATTTGAGTTCGTGTATCTGAATACGGTAACACTCTATAATCTATTATAATCTTTTTATCTGGATGTCTTTCATTTAATATCTTTGTCGCATTCTCGAAAAGTATTTCCCATCTTTCCTTAGGTTCAGCAAATATGGCATTAAGGGTTATTTCTTCTTGAGCACTAATGGCTATAAAATTTATTTTTGAAATAAACAGCAAAGATAACATTACAAAAGATATTATTATTAAAAATTTTAACTTGGACATTTTAGATTTATAAACTAAATCACAATTGATATTATTATTCATTATTTTGTAATAAATGTAATTTTTTAAAGGTTATCTAAGTGTATCTGTTGTGCTAGATTAGTTGTTGTTATTAGGATACTCCTTTCTACTATTACTATTGGTTTATTTTATGTGAAATTTGCAAAATATATTAAATATTAGTTTTTTAGTAGATTAAGTGAGTATTTTCTGTCAAGAATAACAATTAAAGATTTAAGTAAAAGTTATGGAGTTGTAGCTGCAGTAAAGAAATTCTCTGTAGAACTTGATTCAGGCAAATTTTTAGTCTTATTGGGACCTTCTGGATGCGGAAAAACTACGATAATAAAGTGTATAGCCGGGCTTATTGACCCTACAGAAGGACAAATTTACATTGATGATATTTTGATAAATAAACTTCCACCAAAACAAAGAGATGTAGCAATGGTATTTCAAAGCTATGCATTATATCCACATATGAGCGTATATGATAATATTGCCTTTCCTTTAAAAATGAGAAAAGTATCAAAGGATGTTATAAAAAATCAAGTAGAAAACATAGCCAATTTATTAGATCTTCTTCCATTTCTAAAACGAAAACCTAAAGAATTGAGTGGTGGGCAAATGCAAAGAGTAGCTTTAGCTAGAGCACTAGTTAGGAAACCAAAATTATTTCTGATGGATGAACCATTGAGTAACTTGGACGCTAAATTACGTATGCAAATGAGAACAGAGATAAAAAAATTACAAAAGAAAATAGGAATTACAACGATCTATATAACTCATGACCAAATTGAAGCTATGAGTATGGCAGATCAAATTATTGTTATGGATAAAGGCTTAATTCAACAAATAGGGTCCCCTGAAGAGATTTACTATCAACCTCAGAATCTTTTTGTTGCAAATTTTATAGGAAGTCCTCCTATGAATATCTTAAATTTTAATATATCGCAAAACTCTCACGATTTTTGTCTCAAATCTGATCCAATTGATATTCCAGTTTCAAAAATATATTTACCATTTTTGGGAAATAAATCCTCTAAAATTATTTTAGGTATAAGACCTAAAGATTTTGTAATTTGTGATAAAAGTCAAAAGAATGGAACTGATGCAATATCTTTTAGGGGGAGACTCTTATTTACAGAATTACTTGGAGATGAAGTCATCCATGAATTTAGATTAGAAAATAATAGTTTAATAAAAGTTTCATCGAATACAGATCGTTTGCACGATAAACAAAATGATGTCTTTAATTTGGTAATAAAATATAAAAATATACATTTCTTTGATTCTCAAACAGGAACACGTTTATTTTGATTCGTTATTGTATATTAATAAATAATATTGCCTAAAGACAAATCAATAAAAATTGAAAAAAATGAAACTCCAATTACTCATATATATATATATATATTATAAGTTTAATATTCAAAATATAATAGAATATTGCACATGTCAAGGTCATATTACATTATATCGATGAAGATTGTCATGTATGTTAAGTTAAGGAATAAATCTATATTTATGTAATCTTTAAGCTTTCATAACATGAAAATTTATGATGTAATGTCTGTTGATATTGTTTGTGCAAAGAAAAATGCGACAATTATAGAAGCGGCAACAAGAATTGTTTTAGGTGGATTTAACGGAATTCCTATAATAGACGATGATGGAATGGTAATTGGAATTTGAATGTTAAAAGTGTAAGAGTAATAAATAAAAATAATAACTGTAAAAGCCATAGCCCTGTTCTAATTAGCCATGAGGAATAATCGTATCCGTTAATTACTTTTCTTCTATTTCTTGTGAATCTATTTCTTCTTCCAGTTTGTTCATATCACTTTCAATACTTTCGCTTTCAGCATCTTTAATAAATGGTTCATCTTTATATCTTGTTTTTAAATCATATTCAGAAAGTCTAAATTTTAAGATCATGCCGTCATAACTTTCTGCCTGATCTTTTGGAAGATAAAATTGTTCTTTATTTATAATTCCTCTTTTAACTAGCACATAGTTACCGTGGATATCTTGAACTTTACCAAAATCTTCATCATTAATCCCTCTTGCTTCTCTTTTGATAACATCATTCCAGTCGATATCATTGGGATTCATAACTTTAACTACTTTATAATTTATTTAATAGTTTGATACAATTTAATTGTCATAGCCTGAACAACAATACGATTCTTTGTGTTTATAGATAGAAGATTTACAATATGTCAGAATACTTTTTGTATATTAATTAGATATAAT
>DASVFI010000069.1:0-6477 GCA_036380115.1 Nitrososphaeraceae archaeon
AACGAAGTAAAAGAAGAATACAAATAGGTATCTTATGAAGAAATTAGAAATTCTATAAATAAAGATCAAATGTGGGGATTTCCACTATCATATTTTAGAAATCAAAAAATTATATTCTCCTGATAAAGTTTGTATGCATAACAAGGTTTCATAGTCCATCATAGTTCTATCTTTTAAAGTAATTTTCCTTCTCTTTAACTAATCAATTATATTAACCAAATTTTCTACAATATTTATTTTATAAATGTACATTGAATTAAAAGAAGAAGGATTTAAAATAAGGTATGATGAATATGGAAAAGATAAACAAAAACATATTCTATTCATTCATGGTCTCGGGTCGTCTCCTCTTGTATGGCGAGATATTCCACAAGCATTGTCAGAACATTTTCATACTATAGCTATAGATTTAATAGGATTTGGTGAAAGCGATAAACCACAATTAAATTATACAATAAGCTATTTTGCCCAATTCATTAAAAATTTTCTTACACAAATTGGAATAAAAGATAAAGACGATAAAATAACAATAATAGGTCATTCATTAGGTGGATATATAGCAATAGAATATGCTATAGAGAATAAAACACATATTGAGAAACTTGTATTGATAGATTCATCAGGTATGCTAGAAAAACCGACTCCATTACTAGAACAATATCTTGATGCTGCAATGGAAACAGATCCTAATTTAAGATATAGTAAAGTTAAAAAGGTGTTTGAAAATTTATTGGCAGTACCATCTAGGCTAATTCCAATTATTGTAGATATCTTTATTTCAGTAATTGAAAAACCTGGAGCAAGACATGCATTTGAGTCTGCTTTCAGAAATAGTACAACAACTTCTATTAATTTAGAGAGATTAAAGCAAATTAAAGATATTCCTTGTCTGATTATGTGGGGTGAAAAAGATAGTCTTATACCTGTAGATCACATTAACAAGTTTAGACAAATTCTCAAAGATGCTAAACTCATGGTGATTGCTGATGCTGGTCATTCGCCATTTGTTGAAAAAACAGCTATTGTATACCAGAGGATATTGACTTTCTTGATTGACAGTAAATCAAAATATGACAAATAATAAGTAGAAAATGATTATAGTTATTCTAAAAAATTGATATGATCTTTTACTGTAGAGTTAAAAGTTAGTTAAATCTTGATCTTATTACAATTATACACAATTAATAATACTATTAATTAATATAATTAAAAGTAAAGGGAATTGTAGTAGTATTAGATAAACAAAAAACAATATGTCATTGATACTATGTACTATATATCCTATAGTTCTAATTTCCAGTCCAAAGAATTACTACAGACTTAATCTCTAAACAAATTTAGACAATATGGTTAAAGTTATCTACAAAGTTGATATTATTTTACCATTTCACTAATTTTATATCATTGGTTTTAGTAAAATATTAGCATTTGCATCACTAAATTAGTAAATGATATTCATGACAAATATTTTTAGACATATCAATGGATAAAAATAGTATTTAGACAGCTGTTAACAGAAAAATCACTAAAAGATGTAAATTTATTATTAATGTCCTAAATGATAAGACTTTATTAAGTAGATTGTATCTATAAGAAGAGTAACTAAAATGACGAACTTGAAAGAAAATAAAAAACAAAATAATACTATAGAGGAAAGAACAGAAAAATTTTTAGATCAACAAAATCAACAACTAAAAAATATAACAAATAATTTCGATAAAAATGTTAATGAATATGAAATAACAACAAATGAGATAATCAATAAAAATATTGATGTAGCACACAAATATCAACAAGAGACTAGTAACACAATCCAATCAGTCTCAAACAATTATGTAGAATTACAAAATAATATTGTTAATGCTTATCAATCAGCATTATCCAAATTTATAGATAATACATCTAAATCTTGGAATTATTTTATGAATCCAGCAAGATATATTGATATTTATAATAAAAGTAACCAAAATGTGAGTAATAATACAATTAATGCTACAAGAATAAATGACTTTATGTTAGGATATATAGAAACCTTTAACAAATCTATAGAAATTGCACAAAAATACTATAATGATTCAGTTCAATACTACTTTAACTTTATAAATAACGTAGAAAGACAATACAAACACTAATTATTATTGTTTTTATTTTTGGTAATAATACTAATATTGTCTATATGAACAAATACAAAATATTAGAATTTGAGATTCAATATATATCATAGTATTTCATCCAGAAACAAGCTTAATTTATCTTAAGTAATAGTATTTTACCTATTTACATAAGAAACTATATGAGATTGAAAAATGTTCTTTCTATTGAAATGGTATGTCTTATTTATTTAAATATGACTTTTTTTATTACACAATTTATAACTTAATGCTATTCCTTAAATATTAGTAAATGATATATATAATGTGATAAAATATAATGATTTTCCATTAAAAGAATGGCATCTTGAACATATGAAAAAAACTATTGTAAAATTCATAACAGGTTTATCAGATAACCCATCTAGATGGGAATCAAGACAAAACAAGAAATACAATAATATATTTTCTGTGCAGAGAGGATTAGCTCATGATATTAAACATGGTGTATCTAATGATGAAATTCAGATGTTTTTGCAAAAAATAGATAATGATTCTTCTTTTACAGAGTTGCGTAATAAAGAGGGATTCAGAAAAAGATTCTTAGAGATAGAAGATTTTAGGATTAAATGCAAATAGATAAGAATTTCCTTTTCTATTTGTATTAAACTTATATTAAAATCATAATTAATAATCATAATATACAATCTGGGATATCTTATCCAAAAATTTAAAGTTGTGTTTTAATTTAATAGAATTAGTTATCTACTAAAATTTTTATTATTCTATTTAATTGTTAATTATAACACTATAATTTTACAAATATGTTTATCTATTTGTAGATACCCATAAAAAATGTGGTTGATCTAATTTATGGACGTGGATTTACTGATATAATACGTGAGATGCCAATTTATCTACAAATGTTCAAAAATATGATAAACATAAAAATATTTCATTCCAAACCCGCAATATATGGCTCTGTAGATGTCAATAATGTTTGTAATTTACATTGTTCTCATTGCTACTGGTGGCTCAATAGAAAAAATGATGAACAAGACCTTAGTATTGAAGATTGGAAAAGGATAGTTAAAGAAAAATTCAAAAAACAACATATCTTTGTAGTTACATTGGTAGGTGGAGAACCTTTGCTTAGACCTGATATAATTAAGATATTCTGTGATGAAATGCCAAGAAGAGTGTGTGTTGTTACTAATGGTACCTTTCCTTTGCAAAGATTTGAGAATCTATATTTTTACTGGATATCACTTGATGGAACAGAAGAAATTCACGACAGTATTAGAGGAAAAGGATCTTATGCAAAAACACGTAAAAATATATTTGATTACATTGAAAAACAACCAAAGCGTAATGGAAAACCCGCATGGAAAGACATATGGATTACTATGACTATTAATTCTCTCAACTATTCAACAGCTATTAATCTTGCACAAGAATGGAGAGGTACAGTCAATAAAATAGGATTCCAATTTCATACTCCTTTTACTAAAGATGATCCGTTGTGGCTACCTTTTGGAGATATACGCAACAAGGTAGTAGATGAGATAATTTTATTAAAGAGATCTTATCCAGATTATATAGCAAATACTGAAAAACAAATATCGTTAATGAAAGGCAATTGGGGAGGTATTGAAACAACACCTGTACAATGTCCTTCATGGGCAATACTTTCGCTAGATCATATGGGAAGAGTCAAACAACCTTGTTGCATTGGAAGTGCAAACAATAAAGGATTAAAACCTCTATGTGAAAAATGCGGTCTTGGATGTTATTCTATTCTTGTTGCACAAGGTATAAAGGGACAATAATTAAAAAGTAGTGGACATAGTAGAAAGCTAAAAAATTTTTCTTATAGTATAATATTAAAAATAACTTTGACTTTCTACTCGATCACATAATTATATGTAATAAATGTATTATTATGCATATAAATTATTGTAATTCTATTATTTCATCCCATGTTCCAGATGTAGACAGCATATAAAATTTGCTGTGACTAGCACTTTCTAAATTTATAATATCTCCAGCTGATATTTGAATTTGAAATAATTTATTTAAGAACTGCAAAAAACTAGGCCCTGCAACTATACTTTTAGCTTCCTTTTCAAGCGGTAGGTTATAGTATTTTTGTAACCCTTCAACTAGACCCAAACTACTAATTTCTCCTACTAAGTCTGCAAGATCTAAAAATTGTGAAGTTCTTTTGTATACTTTAAGTTTTGCCATTATAAAATCATCCTTGTATTCATCTACTAAATCTATAATATAATATTATCAGTTTTGTTTATTTGTATCTAGTGTATACAAAATTGATTTAAACTAAAAATGAAATTATTACTTAAAGTTTGGTTTCCAATAGCATCTAAAACCCAGATATTATACCTTCGGATTTCATCCTTTTTATCATTAAGTTGATATTCACCTAATTGAAGAAGATACTTATCTTTCTACAAACCAATCTCCCTACTTTTAAATTGAAAAGTAGTTGCTTCTTCAATATTTCTTCTAATTTCATTAGCATAATGTGGTTCAATATGTAGTAATGTTACTTTCCAATCTTTATGCCAATTAAGAAAATCTATACAGGCATCTCTAGTATTATGATTCTCCCAATCTTTTTCTAGACGATATTTTTCCATAATCATTATTCTAATGCTTCCTGTTTTATAATTTTGCCTCATTGACCTTCTCATCAATTTTGATTGATAATCTAATAATGATATATTTGACTAATACCTTAGAAGCATACTTGGCAACATTGTATTTATAGAATCATATTTCATTGCATGTTCTAAAAGTGAACGATATATATCTATCATTGATTCATCAAGTAAGGTTATCTTTTGGCCTTGATCTATTTTCTTTTTTAAGACAATTCCCTCATATTCAAAAAGGGTATCAAATAGACGAGATAATTCAGAATCAATATTGATCCTGTCAATCATTCCTTTTTTGTCTTCTGGAAAATTACTATTCCAAAAAATTGGCCTATTATTTGTCAATGTATTATCACAAAAATTAAATACATGTATAGGCTTTTGATGTTTAACAAAGTATTCACCCAGATCTTGAAAGAATTGGCTACTTGTTTGCGATGGTAAAAGATGTTCTAATTTTTAATATTATCATTCTGTATTTCAGTATCTTTTGATGAATCAAAAATATCAATACAAAAAAATCATACATCATAAAAATAATCACAAAATTTCAAACATCTAATCTTTCCTAATCCAGTACATTTTATATAATTAATAGAGGCCATCTACTGTATTTTTCTTATTATTTTTGATGGTTAAAGAAATAATAATTAATGAATGAATCATTGCCGTAAGTGCAATAAAAGAATGTAACAATTATCGGATTTTAAGGAAGAATAAATCGAATAAATCAATAATATCTTAATTTGCTAATAAAATAATCATACTATATACGAGAATCTAAAAAAAAATTTATAAAAAATTATTGGATTAGACTAAATATTAAATCCTGTTTGATCTTTGATTGTTGGTATTTATGTCTGAATTATTTCTATTAACTGATGTTATATAATCAGTATTTGTTTTTGTCAAAGCCTTAACATTATCACGTGTTTGTTCAAGTGCTGTATTGTATACTCTCATATTAGATGCTAGAGTATTGTTTATTAGATTGCTAGCATTTAACAGATAGCTTGTAAAGTTATTTACTAGTGCTGCATTATTTTCAGCAATTCTTTGTGGGTTATACAAATTCCAAAATGCATAAAAGTTTCCGCTATTGTTATCTATTTGTGATTGAAAAGAGCCTACTACCTGTTTTTGTGATTCAATAACGTCAGAAGCAATATCTTTTATAGTTTGAATAGTTTTTTCTTGATATTCAGTAATACGTTGTGTATATTGTGGAATTTCTCGTGTAGCTTCATCAGTAGTTCTTCTTATATTATGTAAAGTGTTATCGAGAGTCTTGTTTATTGCATCATGTTGTTGATTTAAAGTATTGTTGTAATCTCGATTTGTTCTTTCATTGATACTGGTGCTGTCTGTGCTAAATTTAGCAGTGTTTTTTTCATTTTCTTTTGATGACATGACATTGTCTTAGTTATTAATATATATAAACATAAATAATAATGCCTAGTGCATAATCATATTCTGTAGATACAATCTAATATTCGTATAATAGAGGTATCATAATTACAATTACAATAAAATAATAATGTTGATTATTTATATGTTAAGAATTAATGATATAATTTAAAAGATAATAAATTTGACTAATTCAAAGAAACTTGGTCTGGTATTAAATAGTTATAAAATTGATATATAGGTAGATCTATTCTAGAAACCTGTAAATAAATGATCTTAAAATAAAATATCTTTAAATTGGA
>DASVFI010000070.1:0-67310 GCA_036380115.1 Nitrososphaeraceae archaeon
GTTCTGGAAATCGTAATGTAAATCTTTTAATGAGAAGGTGCTTAGAACCTGATTCTATCGCTTTGATAAAGCCAGTTGCTGTTGATGCTTTTTTAATAATTGATGATGACATTAATTATTGTAAACCTCCTGCTGGAGTAATTACTCCACCATATATAAGTGCCAAGACGATGAACATATTGATAAAAGAAAGGACTATTAATTTGTACCATCCTGTATGTAAAAGAATATCTATTCTTATTCTTGGATTAATTCCTCTAGGAAGTAATATCAACATTATCATACCAAAAGTCTTTATTGTAAACCAGAAAATTCCATTTACAACCGTTGCATTATAAATTTTCTCACCGGTATAATTAGGAATAAGTTCTTGAGGAAATATTTGTGGTCCCATCCAACCGCCCAGAAAAAGAATAACGAACAGAGCGGCTAAAACATACAATTTGAGATAAGTCCCCAATTGTATCAATCCATAAATCATACCTGAAGTCTCCGTGAGCCATCCCGCAACAATTTCACTTTCTGCTTCTGGCAAATCAAAAGGAACTCTTTCCAATTCTGCTAACGAAGAAATGTAAAAAACAAATGCACTTATCGGGGCAATTGCGAAAAACCAAAACGCGTATTGCGATTCCACAATATCTGTTAGATTTAAAGAACCCGCTATAAGTACTACAGAAAGAGCAGACAGAATAAAAGGTATTTCAAATGCAATCATTTGATGTAGCGCTCTCAGACCGCCTATGAATGGATATTTACTATTACTCGACCAAGAAAAAAGTAATGCAATTAAGGGAAAGAATCCTAATATAGCAAAAATGGCTAAAAGACCAACGTCAAGATCAGCAACCACCCATCCTGGAGCTACAGGTATAAGAGCTGTCAAAGATGCGGCTGTGGCTACAAAAATAATTGGACTACTCCAAAAAATAGGTTTGTCAGCTCCAGAAGGAGCAATGATCTCCTTTGAAATTAACTTTAGACCATCAGCCATCAATTGTAAAATCCCTTCAAATTTTCCTGCATATAATGGACCTGTTCGTAATTGCATTTTAGCGAGAAATTTTCTTTCAATGAAAATGGTTGCCGCTGCGATTAATGCAGCAAAAGTAAACCCAGGAAATACAGCAGCCCTAAAGATATCTGTATGAATTAAAAAATCAATTATTGGAATTGTACGTGTGGGATCCACAATCATTGAGAAAAAAAGATAAGGCGTAAGTACTTCTCCATTAGAATAAGGAAGAGGAACATAAAATAAAATAATAAAAATTAAAGGTAGGCCTACTAATGAAACTATTGTAATGACCCAAAATATTAACCAAACAAGAGAGCCAACAAAATTACCAAATCTAAAGTCTTTAGGAGCTGTAGCCATTTTTATCTATCCGCCTCTACTGGCCAATAATTTAATGCCCAATATATAGATGGCATATCTCCAAGTTTTGAACCTACTAGTAAATGAGGCAAAGCCAAAATGTTCCTAAAGGATCCTACGGATATCTTTACCCTATAAGGTCTGGAAGAGCCATCACTAACTATATAATAAGATAAAGCACCCCGACCTGACTCAACTCTTTTATAAGCCTCACCAATACGGCCTTTGGGATTAGATTGTAATTTTACTCTAACCTCTCCAGATTCAGGCATTTTTTCAAGTAATTGACGAATAATATTACAAGATTCACGCATATCTAAAAAAGGAACATATGCTCTTGCAAATGAATCACACGTTTTCATATACTGAACTTTAAAATCAATTTCATCATAAACGTCATATGGTTCTACTTTTCTGACATCATAAGGAATTCCTGATGCTCTTAGGACCGAGCCGGTTACTCCCAATTTTATTGCATTTTCTTTAGACAATATACCTACATTTTCTGTTCTTTGCCTAAACAAAGGATTATTATAAAAAATATCCTCATATTCTTTTAATCTTTTTTCAAAATACGATACATATTGTAAACATTTTTCCTTAAAACCATCAGGTATATCATTTCGTACCCCACCAGGAATATTGAAGGCATGAGTGACCCTTGCTCCTGTAAGAGCTGCAAGTAAATCAATAAATAATTCTCTATCTCCAGCTGGCCACATAAACATTGTGGAATGTCCTAAAAATATTCCATAAATTGCAAGCCAATACAATGTATAAACCTGACGATTAAGTTCTGATGCAATAGCTCTAATAAATTGACCTCGTCTTGGTACTTCTATTCCAAGCAGTTCCTCTACGGCAAGACTATAAGAATAAGTGATATGTGTTGAATCATGAATTACAGGACGTTCGAGATGAGGAATATTTTGAATAAAGTTTCTATATTCGCACATTTTTTCTTCTCCTCTATGAACATAACCTGGATCGGGATCACAATAGACAATATAATCTCCATCGACTTTAATTATAAATCGAAAGTGTCCAGAACCTGGATGTTGAGGGCCTACACTTAATGTCATCAAATTTTCTTCAGCAGACTCTCTAACAACTTCTAATCCTAATTTTGTAGTATCTTCTAGTTTCTTTTCAAAGGAATCACTAAATTTATTTGTCAAACTAATCTACCTGCCTTTAATTCTAAAATCCTTCCTTAATGGAGGAATGTCAGCCCAGTCTTCGGGAAGAAGAAAGCGTTCATTTCGTGGATGTCCTTGAAAGTAAACACCTAACATTTCATAAGTTTCTCTTTCATGATATTCTACACTTTTAAAGAGAGGCAGTAAAGAAGGCAAATAAGAGGAATCCCTATCGGTTTTGGTAGAAAGTGCAAATATAATTGGAGCAAGTTCTTCACGTGAATAGGAGCTTAAATGATAGATAACTTCGATTGCATTCTCATTTGGATAATCAGTACCACAAACAGATTCAGCATGATCAAGACCCGATTCGTTTTTCAAAAAAGATGCCACTTCCACAATATTCTTTGGATCAACGTAAACTTTTATTCTTTTAGGTTTTACGTAAAGTAATTGAACTTTATCTTGGAATTTTGATGATAATTCATTATATAATGAATTTTCTATTGGGAGATCGCTTTCAAATGTTTTGATTTGTGAATCTTTATCATCAATATTATTAGGACTTGTCATTTAATTTTAGACCTTTTTATTTTTTCTTGTAATAACATGCAACCTTGAATTAAAGTTTCTGGTCTTGGGGGGCAGCCAGGAACATAAACATCTACAGGTAAAACTCCATCGATTCCAGGCAAAACATTGTAAGAATCAATATAAAGGCCACCTGTAATAGAACATGCACCCATTGCAATAACATATTTTGGATCTGCCATCTGATCATATACCATTCTCACTCTAGGAGCCATTTTTCTTGTTACAGTACCTTGAACAACTATTAAATCACATTGTCTCAAAGAACCAAAAGCTTCGATAATTCCGAATCTTTCACAATCATACCTTGGACTTGATGTAGCTCCAAATTCAACACTACAACATGCAGTTTCAAGATGAACTGGCCAGAGAGACCAGATTCTTCCCCAATTAATTGCATAACCTAATGGTTTATCTAAAGCTCCTACCAAAATATCGCTAACTTTACTTACCATTACATTAAAATTTGTTGGATTAATTAGATCTTTAATCAATTAAAAGCAACCACCTGTTTGTATAATATATAAGAATGATAATTTAATCCTATCAAAATTTCCATTACCATATTCCTTTTCTCCCAGAAAGATACAAAGCATATCCCATAGCTGCAAACATTATTGCAAGAAAGGCCATCATAGGTAAAGTAGCTTCTTTTGGTATAGATAAAAGCGATGTTCCCCAAGCATAAAGAAATATTGCCATAACATCAAAAACTACAAACATCAAGATATAAGCATAATATTGCATCATAAAATGCGAACGACCTTCACCAGTCGGCATTTGCCCACATTCCATTGGAAGAAATTTTACAGGATTATACCTCTTACGAGGAGACAACAATCTTGCAAGAAGTAATGATGGTACACCAGCCATAATCCCAATTCCTAAAGCATACAAAATCGGAGTAAATTGAGATGCCAATTCACTAGCCAAATTAGTCTTGCTGCCCTCTCATAGATATAAAAATCTTTATTTTTTTAAAACAAGATTAAATAGTTGTCGAGCAACCAATTTGGGATGATTCATTGCTAATTTTATCATTTTCTTTGTAGAAAATTCTGAAGTAATAAAATCAAGAAATTCATCCATGGACATATGTTTCAAAATGGCAATTTCACGATCCCATTGGTCATCAGATAAACCTATCCATCTAGATTGTACTCTTAAAGCAGATTCAATTTTTGAACAGAGTCTTTTTTTCCATTCCTTTTCATAATCCATTAGAGAATTTTTTGAACAATTTGAAGCAATAGATGCAGAACCTACTTGACCTGCTAATCTTCCAAATTCAATAGCATGTCTAATACCTTCAAGTACAAGCGGATTGGACTGACCAGCAGAATCACCTACTAAAATTAAACCTTCAAAAACAGAGGAGTCTCTTGCCCCTTGGTTAGGGATATATCCAAAATGAAATTCTATAGGTTGTAGCTTACCTAGTTCTTCAACCGGCTTTAATTTTTTTTCAATTATTTTATTTAATATTTGAAGTGGATCAATATTAGATTCAGGTCTTCCAATTCCAACGCCTATACGAACACGATTTTGTGACAATGGAAATAACCATGCATAGCCAGCAGGAGAATATTGACTTCCTACCATCAAAGTCCAGGTTTCAATGTCTGATTGATCACAATAACATTCGTATTCGGCTCCAACACCATACCTTTCCCATTTATTTATATAACCAATCTTTCTACCAATAAAACTATTAAATCCACTTGCATCTATAACAAGAGATGATTTTACATCAATTTTTCCTTTAGGGGTATTAACTACTAACCCAGAAATTTTTTTGTTTATTCCCGTAATTAATACATCAACTACATTAGAATTAATACAAATCTCGGCTCCCTCTTTAGCAGCTAAAAATGAAAGATGTTGATATAGTAATCTAACATCTAAAACACATGAATGATGTTCATCTCCTTTAATTATTATTTCGTTCTTTGGGGAAACAATACGAAAATTCTTTATTGGATTATATAGTTTCTCAGGAATTTGTAATTTTTTCATTTCGTTTATCCAAGAAACTCCGCTTGTTCGGACAAATTGTCCAATCGCTTTCTCTTTTTCAAAAAGAACTACTTTAGACCCTAATTTTGCTGAAGCATATGCAGCAGATAACCCGGCGGGTCCGCCACCCACTATGGCAATATCATAATTGTACAATTAAGTTACTTGTTTTTTATTTTCTTAACTTTTTTACTTTTTGGTTAAAAAATAAGTGAAGAAGATTTTTCTTTAAAGTTTTTTATAGTCGTAAAAAAAAATAAAGAAATGGAACAAGAACTTTTAGTGAAGGAAGGAGATTTTGCTCCTGATTTTACTTTTAAAGATTCCAATAATAAAGAATTAAAATTGTCAAATTTTTTAGGAAAACAAGTCGTATTATATTTTTATCCTCGAGACTTTACTCCTGGTTGCAATACGGAAGCATCTGAATTTTCTAGAGATTATAACAAATATTATCAAAACGATATAATTATCATTGGCATTAGTCCTGATGATGAAAAGTCTCATTCACAATTTAAAGAACAAATGAAGATACCTTATTTCTTGGCATCAGATATAAATAAACAAATATCTCGAAAATATGGCGTTGCTAGTTTGAAAATATTTATGGGTAAAGAGTATCTTGCTGTAAATAGAACAACATTCTTAATAGATCAAAATGGTAAAATCATCAAAATATATAATAAAGTAAAGCCAAAAGGGCACAGTATAGAAATATTAAATTATTTATCAAAAAGGAATATAGAAATGTAACTTTTCATTTAGAACTTATAAATAAAATTGATCCAATACTTTATCTATCTTTTCTTTATCCAACTTTAAATAAACAAATAATTCATCATCTAATTTAAAGTCATTCAACATCTCATCAAATTTAGTTCCTTGACGAAAATAGTTAACAGTTTCTGCTACTACTTCTAAGAATTTCTTAGACAAAAAATTCCAATATTCGATTTGGTCAAAATTATTACTATGAAGTAATTGAAAAAATTTGGTGAAAGAAAATATTATCATAAACCGTATTTTTTGTAATACTTTTTTAAAAGGATCGGTATCAGCAATATTAGGAATAAGTGTACAAATAACATATTGATAATGATCAAAATTCTTTAGAATGCTCAATGATTTCCCAATTTGTGGACAGCTATTTTTTAAAGAAATAACATCTAACCTAGATTTGGTAAAAAAGCCTGGATTACTTTCAATTTCAAAATAAGATGAAGTTATCCCATCCTTTAATAAAAACTTTTTACAATTTGTAGATGAAAGAAGATATTTATTAATTAATTGAATTGAAAATGACAACTTGGCTAAACTCATTTAATTAATTAAGTATTCTAAGGTGTTAAATTATTATTGCTTAATTTTTTTAGAATATGTTTCGACGATCTGGCTAATATGTTGTAATATTTTTATATGATGATCCTCATCTACAACAATACTCTTAAGTAATTCCTTTATATCTGGATCTTCTGTTAGATTTATACATTCTTGTACTAAATTCTTGGACTCTTCTTCTTCCTTAATTGATTTATTCAGACCTTCTCTTGTTAAATGAAGACTTCCTGATGCTCCTTCTATTTTAGTCATTGCTTGAGTGATATATTGTATATGTTTAATACCGTCATTAAGCAAAGTAGTAATATAATTTCTAATTAAGCTGTTTTCAATATCTTTGAGAATAGAACTATAATGTACTATTTCATGTTTTTCTGCTTCATGTTGTTCTTTTAATATTTCATAAAGTCTCTGTTGTTTTTCAATATCTTCCCGATGTTTAACCAATATTTAATTTACTAATCGCATAAATAAAAGAGTGATGGTAGAAGTTGTATCTTTATTTAATAGTATGATTGATTGAAAAGGATTATAATTCGAACTTACTTATCTATTGCTGTGTCATCGTATAATAGGATTACTTGTCAATGCATTTGTCATCAGCGTTATGGAGATAAATCATTTTGCAGGAAATGTTTAGATAAACATAAAGCTTCACCTTATTATCACATTATGAAAAAGTTTGGTTAATGTTTGAAACTGGATGCGGGAGATGGGATTTGAACCCACGAACCCCTGAGGGATAAGAGCCTCCGTCTTACGCCTTTGACCAGGCTGGGCGACCCCCGCTCAAAAACAAAACGTCAAAGACTCTAATTTGAATATTGCGTGGATTTAAGAATAATTAATAAATTCAAATATAATAATTATAATGGTTTTTATATAATTATTTGTTTCTTAATAATGTGTTAATTCCGGTTAGATGTTTTACATGTGGTGGTTTGATTGCAGACAAATATTTTGAATATAAAGAAAGAGTCAAATCTGGGGAAGAGGATGCTAACGTTTTAGATTCACTTGGAATAAAACGATATTGTTGTCGAAGAATGTTTATTTCTAGTATAGAAACAATTTATCAAGTAATTCCCTATTATGAAGTCCTAAGAAGAAGAATGACAGAAATGCAATCTGAAAGTTAAGTTTGTGATATAATGCCAATTATTACAGATATTAATGGTAGAATAATTTTTAATAGTAGAGGAAGTAAAACTATAGAAATAGATGTTATTTCGGACGATAAGTTCCTCGGTCGAGCCTCTGCACCATCAGGAGCTAGTGTTGGAAAGGGCGAAGCTCAAAGTTTTAAAGATAATACTCCAGAAAAATCGTTAGATGAATTTAATAGAAATTTGTCTAAGTTTATTGGAATAGAATCAGACGATCCCAAATCGGTATATGATATTTTAAAAAATATTGATAATAGTGAAAACTATAGTATTATAGGTGGTTCAGTTGCTTATGCAATAAGTTTAGCTTCAATTGAATCAGCTTCCAAAGCTTTAGAAGTTCCAATCTTTAAGTTATTGAAACCAAATGGCCCATTTGCTTTCCCCTATCCTTTAGGTAATATTTTGGGAGGAGGCTCCCATGCGGGTCCTGGAACTCCAGATATTCAAGAATACCTTATTTGTCCAAATGGTGCAGTTAATATAATCGAAGCGTTAGAAGTAAATTTTACTGTACATAAAGAATTAAAAAAAATATTAGAAAAAAAAGATAAAAAATTTACCTATGGACGTGGTGACGAAGGAGCATGGGCTCCAAATATTAATAACGATCAAGCTATAGAAGTGGTAGAAAAAGCAATTTTGGAATCTGGTTATAAGTTGAGAAAACAAGTATCAATAGGAATAGATTTTGCAAGTTCTTCAATATGGAATGATAAAAACCAAAATTATGACTATTCAAGACAAGGATTGACACGTTCACCAGAGGATCAAATTGATTTTGTTAATAATCTTATTGATAGATATAATTTAATATATGCAGAAGATCCTGTTCACGAAGAAGATTTTGAGGGAATGTCAGTCATCACTAAAACAAATCCAGATTGTTTAGTAACTGGTGATGATATGCTTGTAACAAATAAGAATCGAGTTAAAGAATCTTTAAAATATAAATCATGTTCAGGAGCAATATTAAAAGTTAATCAAGCAGGATCACTGTATGATGCATTGGAATTTGCTAATGAATGCAATAAAAACGATATCAAAATAATTACTTCTCATCGTTCTGGTGAATCAATTGATTCCCATATTGCAGAAATATCAATAGCTACCAATTCTAAAATGTTAAAATCAGGTGTTATTGGAGGAGAAAGGATAGCTAAATTGAATCAGTTAATTAGACTGGATGAGTATGGTTTAATAAAAGGGATGTCTGATGTTTTCACATCATAATATGAGTGATAATACAGAAATAACCAATAATGATTTGAATGCCAATTATGAATCTAATGCTGAAACCAATGAAAAAAATGACATAACAGAATCAGAAAGTCAAATTAATAATTCTTCAAATGAAATTGGAAATATTTTAGAAGAAAAAGATAATGATGAGAATGATAGTGAAAGTTCTGATGCCGAAAATTTAGAAAAAATGATTTTATCCACAGGCATAAGAGTAGGAACTCCGGTTAAAACTAAATCTATGGCTCGTTATATAGTTAGAGCAAATCCTGAAGGACTTTACATATTAGACATTAGTAAAACATTATATCGAATAGATGTTGCAGCCAAATTCATTGGGAGAACAAATATTTCCAAAGTAGCAGTTACTTCTGCCCGAGAGTATGGTAAAAAACCAGTAGAAAAATTCTGTGAAGCGACAGGTGCAACCCCCATTTTAGGTAGATTTATGCCTGGAACATTTACTAATCCTTCTTTACCAAAATATATGGAACCAGACATCGTCATAGTAACTGATCCTCAAGCAGATCAGCAAGCAGTAATTGAGTCAACAAGAGCAGGAGTTCCTGTGATTGCTATATCAAATAGTGATAACGTTATATCTAAAGTCGATTTAGTCATTCCTGCAAATAACAGAGGAAGAAAAGCATTAGCTACAGTTTATTGGTTATTAGCAAGAGAAGTAATGAAAAAACAAGGAAGAATAAAATCAGATAAAGAAATGAAATCCACGATAGATGATTTCGAAACAAAACTTGTTGAAGAAATAGTTTGAGAGGTCTAATACAGAGATCTCCCTTTTATTCAGGTTCCTTTTATCCAAAAGATAAGTCTGACTTGAATAAAATACTTGATTTTTGTTTTATTGAAAGTGAATTTGGACCTCAACAAATTCCAAAAATCAATAAAAATGATAACAATAAACATAAAATTTATGGACTAATTGTCCCTCATGGCGCTTACATCTTTTCTGGCGCCATATCAGCAAATGCATATTTTGAAATTAATGGCCAAAATATAGATACATTTATTTTAATTGGCCCTGATCATAATGGTATTGGAAAAAGAATTTCAATAATGAGTGAAGGCTATTGGCAAACACCTTTGGGAGATGTTTTAATCAATAAGGAAATTCCAAAGGAGTTAAAGACACATAATAATATAATAATAGAAGATAAACTAGTTCATCAATTCGAGCATTCTTTAGAGATTCAAATTCCATTCCTCCAATATTCAAGGTTAAATTCTTTCACCATAGTTCCAATATTATTGAAAGATCAAGATATTGAAACATCTCTAATACTAGGTAATTCACTAGCAAAATCTATTTCGAGAAAAAATGCAATAATTATTGCATCTTCTGATTTAACTCATTATGAATTAAATTTAAATGCTTATGAAAAAGACTTCAGATTGATAAAAAGTATTGAAAAGCTAGATATAGAATTATTTTATCAGACGATAAGGGATCTAAATATCTCCATTTGTGGATATGGAGCAATTGCATCTTTAATGAGAGCTGTCCATTTACTGGGATCTAAAACAGGAGTCTTATTAAAATATGCCACTAGTGGCGATATTATTTTAGATAATAAGAATACAGTAGTTGCGTATGCTGCAATAGCTTTTGTTTAAAGATCAAAATGACAATAGCGTCTGCACCAGCTAAGATTATTTTGTTTGGAGAACATTTTGTTATATATAATCAACCTGCCATATTAGCATCAATAAACAAAAGAATAAAAATAGACAGTAGAATAGTATTAGAAAAAAAAAATACAATTAGAATAGAAACAAATGATTTTGGAAAAAAGACATATCCTTTATCGATATTAAAAAACAAAAATCAGGATAATTATAATGATTTTTTTTATCCAATAATCTATATTTTAAAAAAAATATTGCAAGATTTTGAAAGAACTAATGGAATAGAGATTAAAATTGAATCAGAGATTCCATATGGAGTAGGATTAGGATCATCTGCGGCGTTAAGTGTTGCTGCCGTAGCAGCTATTTATGGACTTATTAATAGATATAGTAAAAAAAATGAAATCCTAGAGCTAGCAATTGAAACGGAAAAAATTATTCATAGAAATTCCTCGGGTGCAGATTGTGTCATATCTACCTATGGTGGTTTAATGTATTACCAAAAAAATTCAAACGTGAGGCAACTAGGATATAGCAAAAAACTTAATTTTATTATTATAAATACAGGATTAAAACATTCAACGGGTGAATTGGTCTCCATAGTTGAAAGATTTCGACAAAATAATTTTGCAACTTTTATTAAGTTATCAAATAAGGTTACAAATATTTGTAATAATGCAATAGAAGCATTAAAAGAAGGAAATACCTTAAAGCTTGGAAAGTTAATGAATGAAAATCAAATTCTCTTAGAACAAATTGGAGTATCTAATAAAGAAATCAATAAGATAATTGAGACCAGTTTAAACTATGGAGCAATTGGTTCAAAATTAACAGGAGCAGGAGGAGGAGGATGCATATTGTCAATAATCCATCAAGAAAATAAAAATTACTTCCTATCCAATATGAAACAAAGTGGATATGAGTGTTTTGACATTATTATAGAAAACCAGGGAGTAAAAGTTAAAATTTAATTTTGGTGTTTGTTATTCAAAATATAATTGAAGAATAATTTAGTCATAATTAAACTTGGAGGATCAGTAATTACCTTTAAAGATAAACCATTGTCTGCAAACTATAAAGCAATAGAAGATATTTCTAACATTCTAAAAAGAGTAATATCTCCATTAATAATAGTTCATGGAGGAGGTTCATATGGTCATTATTGGTCAGTTAAATTTGATATGCATACAAAGCCAGCAAACTATGATCCCCATGGAATTTCAATAGTTCATTCTTCGATGTTAACTCTTAATAAAATAATAGTAGATTCATTAGAAAAAGAAAGATTAAATCCATATGGAATATTGCCTTCTTCATTTTTAAATAATGGGAAGCCATACAGTAACAAAATAAAGGAATTAAAAACAATGACAGAACATAATATTATTCCTGTTACATATGGCGATATTGTTCATATAAAAGATAACAAATATTCAATCTTGTCTGGTGATGTATTAATAACAATGTTATCAAAAATTTTACAACCCTCTAAAATCATTTTTGCTCTTAATGTAGATGGTCTTTATAACAATATAACAGATAAAAAAATTATAAAAGAAATCAATTTTGAATATGAAAAAAAGGAACAAAGAAATATTAACTTTGGAAGAGACTTAACTATCAAAGATGTAACGGGTGGAATCAAAAGAAAAGTTGAGGAGGCTACCAAAATAGCTAGAACTGGTAAGGATGTAATTTTTTTAAATGGTTTAGATCCTATTCAAATTGAAAAAGCTATAAAAGATAAACGATTTAAGGGTACAATTTTTAAGGGAAAAATATAAAGATATATCAAATGTCTGAGTCAAAAAATCCAGAAATTGACTTGATAATGAGTAGAAAGAAAGATGGTATAGATATTCCTCTTTCAAATAATGTTCAATCTAGATTTATTTCAAATTATTTAGAATATGTTAAATTTATTCATAATGCATTACCGGAGATAGATTTTGATGAAATTCAAACGGCTACTGAATTTTTAGACTACAAGTTTGGGGCACCTATTATAATAGATTCTATGACCGGGGGAACACCAGAGGCTTTAAAAATTAATGCTCGACTAGGGGCATTAGCTGAAACATTTGGTTTCGGGATGGGACTAGGAAGTCAAAGAGCAGGATTAAAAAGCGATTCCCTGGCAGAAACTTATTCCATTGCTAGAAAGAATGCACCTTCAGCTTTTTTGATAGCCAATATTGGAGGAGCACAACTTGCTGAAGGATTAGATATAAAGATGATTGAAAAAATAATTTCAATGATAGATGCTAATGCTTTGGTCATTCATCTTAATCCATTACAAGAACTGATACAGCCAGAAGGAGAACCAAAATATAGAGGTGTTTTAGAAAAAATATCAAAAATTACAGAAAGCATAAGCATTCCAATAATAGTTAAAGAAGTCGGGGCAGGTATTTCACGAGAAGTTGCTTTAATTCTTGAAAAAGCAAAGGTCAATTGTATTAACATAGCAGGTTCGGGAGGGACAAGCTGGGCTGGAATAGAAAAAATTAGAGCTAACAAAGTAAAAAACGATGTTAAAGAACATCTTGGCGAGTTATTTTGGGATTGGGGGATCCCCACTGCTTTAAGTTTAATAGAAGTTCGTAATTCTGTTGAAATACCATTAATTGCATCTGGAGGAATTCGAAATGGGCTTGAAATAGCAAAATGTATATCATTAGGAGCAAATATGTGCGCAATGGCATATCCATTTCTTAAAGTTGCTTCAGAATCTAAAGAAAGTCTTTTTAAATTTTCTGAACAAATAATTACTGAATTAAAAGGAACAATGTTTCTAACAGGCTCCTCAAATATTTCAGATTTATCTAAATCAAGACTTATATTAACTGGCGAATTAGCAGACATGGTTATTAGAAAATGAGGAAAACCACCAAAATAGAAATTGAGAATTCCATTCATAAAATTAATAACTATTTTCTTTCTTTTCTTTCAGGAGAACCGGCAGAATTGTATGAAGCTTCTGCTCATTATATCAGAAGTGGTGGAAAACGTCTCAGACCAATAATGGTTATAAAATCTTGTGAAATGTTTGGCGGTAGCCAAGAAGATGCATTACCGGCTGCCTCAGCAGTAGAGTTGATTCATAATTTTTCCCTAGTTCATGATGATATAATGGATAATGATGATATTAGGCATGGAAAGCCTACTGTACATAAAAATTTTGGGTTACCTCTTGCAATTTTATCAGGAGATATTCTTTTCTCAAAAGCTTTTCAAATTTTATCTACCAATAACAATAATTCCATTCCAGAAAGTTCTTTGTTAAGCATGATAAGAAAACTTTCAGCAGCATGTATAGATATATGTGAAGGTCAATCTAAAGATCTTCAATTCTCGCAGGAATATAATTTTCCGACTGAAAATGAATACATCCAGATGATTGCAAAAAAAACGGCTGCTTTATTTGAAGTTTCTTGTTCTTTAGGAGCTCTTTCTTCTAAAAATTTTACCGAAAATGACGTAAATAATATGGCTGATTTTGGAAAGAATTCTGGTATTGCGTTTCAATTAATTGACGATTTAATTGGAATCTCTGGGAACACTAAAGAAACGGGGAAAGCAGTTGGAAATGATATCAGAGAAGGAAAAAAAACATATCCTATTTTATTATCAATCAATAAAGCTTCAGAAATGGAAAGATCTCAGATTTTGAAAGTTTTTGGTAAAGCTGAATGTGAAAACATGAGTTTAAAAAAAGCTATAGATATAATATCATCTCTCCAAATTGAAGATATTGTAAGAAAAAATGCAATGGATTACATAAACAAAGCTATGGAGGCAATAAATCATTACGAAGATTCTGAGCCAAAAAATATGCTTAAAGAAATATCGCAATTCATAGTTGAAAGGAGTAAATAATATTGGATATTGATGAAGAAATAATAAAATTAGCAGAGGTCGTTATATTAAGAAATGCATTAGATTATAATGGGAAGGCCAGGCTTGATTCAGTTATTTCTAAAGTATTAGGTTCTAAACCAGAGATAAAAACGCAAATCAAGATTATTATGCCTAAGGTTAAAGAAATACTTGAACATATCAATTCATTATCCATTCAAGAACAGAGAAACTTATTAATTATTAAATTTCCTCAAAGTTTAGAACCAAAAAAGGCAATTGAAAAAAGTGAATCGCAATTACCTCCACTAATTAATGCAGAATTAGGAAAAGTAATAACGAGATTTCCGCCTGAACCGAATGGATATCCTCATATAGGTCATGCAAAGGCAGCTGTAATTGATGAAGAATATGCAAAAATGTATTCTGGAAAACTAATATTAAGATTTGATGATACAAATCCTTTAAACGAGAAAATAGAATTTTACGAAGCAATTATGGAAGGAATATCATGGTTAAATATAATTCCTGACTTGATCAAAAATACTTCAGATGATATTTATTTGTTACATAGTTATGGTAAAAAATTAATTGATAAGAATGGAGCATATATTTGCACTTGTGACCAAACTACCATTCATGATCTAAGATCAAAAGGACTTTCCTGTCAATGCAGAAAAGACTCTGAAAACATTTTAGAAAATTCAGATAAAATTTTTAATGGACATTACCATCACAATGAAGCTATAATCAGATTCAAAGGAAATATGAATAGTAATAATACAGCAATGAGAGATCCAACACTCTTTAGAATAATTGAATCTAGCCATCCAAAGATAGGCGAAAAGGTAATTCTTTGGCCTACATACGACTTTGCTGCACCAATTGAGGATAGCATAGATGGAGTTACTCATGCATTCAGAACAAAAGAATATGAATTACGAAATGAATTGTATCGTCAGATTTTAAATATTTTGGATCTAAGAGTTCCTGAAGTGATAGAATTTTCAAGGTTAGAATTTGAAGGATTACCTGTTTCAAAGCGAAAGTTAAAACCTCTTGTAGAAGAAAAAATAGTTGAAGGATGGTCCGATCCGAGACTTCCTACTTTGATGGGCTTAAAAAGAAGGGGTTTTACACCAGAAGCAATAAGACGCTTTGTATTATCTCTTGGTATTACTCTTTCAGAAACTAAACCATCTATAGAAATATTGGAATCTTTTAATCGAAAGATTATAGATTCTCAATCAAAAAGATTATTGTTTGTTAATGTTCCTTTTAAAATAACTATTAAAAATGCAGAACCAAAAGAAGCAATTTTTAAAAATCATCCGTCTTTAGAAATGGGATATAGAAAAATTAACGTAAAGAATATAGTATTCATTTCCAACCTCGATGGTCAAAAATTAAATATCGGTATGGAAATTAGGTTAATCGACTTATACAATATTAAAATATCTTGGATTGACAAAGATAAAAAGGAAGGAATTGCAGAATACACTGATGACATAATAAAAGAAAATATTCAAAAAATCCAATGGGTATCAGAGGAAGATTCAATAAATTATCAGATCTTAAAACCAAACAAATTATTTATTGGAGATAAATTTAATTCCAATAGTCTAGAGATATTAAACGGATTTGCAGAATCTTTTGTTACTACTTTACCTGCTAATACAATGATTCAATTTATAAGACTTGGATTTTGTAGAATAGAAGATAACAAATCAGCTATATTTACTCATAAATAGGTGGAAGAATGAAAATAGCAAGAGTAAGAACAAAAGAATATGGTGAAACTTATGGTATAGTTTCTAATGACTTCAATAAAATAATAACAAAGAATGAAATTCAAGAACAAACTGGCATACCTCTACCTCTTAACATAAAGGAATTTTTATTTAATAATTGGTTAGATGAAGTTATAAAAAATAATACAAAATTAATTTTTAATAAGAATCTTGATGATATAGAGTTACTTACTCCTCTTTCAAATCCAAGTAAAATAATCTGCTTAGCTTTTAATTATTATGATCATGCCAAAGATGCTGGTCTCACCCCCTCTTATGAACCTGTAATATTTTTAAAACCGCGAACAGCCTTAAATAATCCATATAATGACATTTTATGTCCTGGAAATGTTCAACGGCTAGACTATGAAGCAGAAATAGCAGTAATAATTGGTAAAACAACAAAAAAGGTTTCAGAAGATGAAGCAATAAATTCAATCTTTGGTTATATGATATTTCATGATGTATCAGCTCGAGATATCCAATTTCAAGATAAACAATTTACAAGAGGAAAAAGTATTGATACCTTTGCGCCATGTGGTCCTTGGATAACCACTAAAGATGAAATAAAGGACCCGCAAAATTTAAAAATAATAACAAAGGTTAATGGCGAAGTACGACAGAATTCAACAAGTAGTAAAATGGTAATACCTATTAAAAAAATAATCTCAAGTTTGAGTCAGTTAATGACTATTGAACCTGGTGATATAATTTCAACAGGTACTCCTGCGGGGGTAGCAATGTCAATGAACAATCCAAAGTATTTGAAAGATGGTGATTTAGTAGAAATAAGTATAGAAAACCTTGGCACTATAAGAAACAAAGTTATTTTCATAGAAAAGGTAAAGTTATAGATCACCATTATTATGGTTTTTTTCTATCTATAATTCTATTGAGTTTCATTATTTCTTCTTCTAAATTCTTAGAGTATTGTTCAAAAGATTTTACTAAATTTCCACGTATATTAGATAACTGGATTGCGATATTTAAGATATCTAAACTAGATTCAACGGATCTTTCTGTTGCAAATACTTTCATTTTTTCGTTAAATATTTCCATTATTCTTTTTTGTTCTAATTTTTGTTCATTAATAGAATTCACTAAATCTTCATTACCAGGATTGTTAAAATTTCTAATATTTGACCAATTAATCATATTTTTATTAATAATATATAACAAAAAGATAAAACTTTCGTCATCTTTAATTATATTTAATTTATAATAACATATATAAGGACTAAATAGAGATTATTCGATATTACCTATGGTTGTGGAGAATAAAGGTACACTTACTTATATTAGAGTCTTAAAGGAAGACCTTGAAATTTTACGTATAAAACCACAAGATGGCCCACTACCAGATTTCAAAGCTGGCCAATTTGTTACATTAGCTGTTAATAATCCTGCGGATGGAAAAGTAGTTAGGAGAGCTTATTCAATAGCATCACCACCAGAACAAAAAAAACATTTTGAATTATTAATTAGATGGGTTAAGAAACCATTGCCAGGAAGATTAACAACACAAATATTTAATCGTAAAGAAGGGGAAGAGGTTGGCTGGTTAAAGCCTACTGGCATATTTACAATAAATGAAAAAATGCATGATGGAAGTCCAGATAATAGAAGGCTTGTTTTAATGGGTGGGGGAACAGGTCTTGCTCCTTTTATTTCCTATAGTTTGCATCTTAAAGCCATTGGCAGTAAAAGAGAGATAGTTGTTCTTCATGGTGCTAGTTATGTTGATGAACTAAGTTATAGAGAATTATTGACAGATTTAGAAGAAGAAAGTTTAGATAAAGGAAAGGACACTTGGAATTTTAGATATAGAGCAAGTATAAGCAGACCACAAGAACAGTTCAATCGCTCCTGGGGAGGACAAAAAGGTAGAGTTGAATCATTTTTAAGGAATGAACCAGGTAGTAATAAATCCCCTTTAGAAGAACTAGTAGGGGAACAGATAACTCCTGAAAATACCTCATTTTATGTTTGTGGATGGCAAGGTACGGTCGATGGTGTTCTAGATTTCTTAAAACCTAAAGGATTTGTTGATGAAAGACATAAAAGACCAGATGGTAGTTATGAGATCAAATTTGAATCGTACGGCTAAATTATTTTTTTTATATATCAAAAATGAAATTCGAATTTGAAGAATTTTCTTCTATAGAAGACTTATTTCTTTACATGGCATCTATTGCTCCATATATGAAACAAGTATTACCGATAACATATTACAAAGGATATCTTTTATCAATTATTCCTATTTCACAACTCAGCACAGAGATATTAATGATGGTTTATGTCAAAACAGAAATGTCGACTGGTTTAATTGAATTTGACATTTCAACAAGAAAATATAAAAGCGTGCAATCTATTGAACGGGCAGATAAAAATTATTTTATAATAATCAAGCCAAAATCAACTACGCTGGCAGATAAAGCAATTGCAGATTTGATGGATAACCAAAAATAAAAGAGATAGACACTTTTCTTAATTTTATAATTTAGAAGGTAGAGGAGTTGTAACCGATCTTTGTCTAGAATAGTGTTCTACGATATCTTCAGGTAATTTACCATCGAAAAGATCTTTTGAAAGCCCTCTGAGATATTTCATTATTGCCCATGTGCCCACCTTAATCAAACTTGCCATAAATAATTTCATAGGAGGTCCATAGCTTTTATTTCTAATTATAATTGGTATAATGTCATTAATAACGCGTAAATTATGTTCCCAACATTTCCAAAATAATGTGAATTGAGCTTCATTAAGATTACCAAAATGCATTGAATTCTTTTCAGAAAAATCTTGGTAGAGTAAAGGAGCAACCAATCCTCTCATTCTCATAATTTTAAAATCTTCTATTAAATCTATAGTATATTGAGTCTCATCTGGAGTTTCATCTGGCCATCCAATTATAAGAGTCAAGGCTGGAAACCAATGATTATTATTCAAAATTTTACAACCTTCACGAACAACTGAACCCCATTCTTCAGGTTGAAATGGTTTGGTCTTGACACCTAAATGTTTTTTTACCATCCTTGGAGCAACAGTCTCTATTCCTAGATTAGTTGCTAACCACCTTCCACTATTTTCCATATCATTTATTTGTGAAAGTTTTTTGATTAGATCAGGTGATGAAGCAACAGCAGAAAGAGTCATATGGGTTGTCCCGACAAAATTTGCTCCTACTGCCTTTAAACCGCTCCATAAATCTACAATTGCATCTGCATTTGGAACGAAATCTTTGTTATCACAACCATATAATAGCATTTCATCAGATTGAAGCCATATGGAATCAAATCCATAATTAAGATTAATCTTAGCCTCTTCTTGAAGTCTAGAAAGAGGGATATCTTTTTTTGACCTTTTATTTACATCACAAAAGTCACAACCACGTCCACATCCTCTCATAGCTTCAATTAATGAATTAATAGTGGGTCCTTGTATCTTCGGAATATTATCGATATTTCGTACAAATGTATGTAAGAGCTCAGGTGCATCACCTTGTTCTAAATCATGAAATAAATCCAAAGCTAATTCATCTGCTTCTCCTATCACAACAGTATCAATTCCATGAATTTTCATCCTATCTGGTTTTGCTAGTTCCCAGGCGCCATTTCCTCCTACCACAACTTTAAAATTGTATTTTTTCTTTAATTGTATAATTGAAGCACACATTTTTTTAAATTTCATTGCTACATAGGATAATTTTTCGGGTGACATTGTTGTTGTAACTGGTGCCATACCTAAAGGATCCATTACATTAATTCCAACTACCTTTGTTTCTGGTCCTATACACTTCTTTAACATTTCTGGATGTGCTAAAAAAATCTCTTCTCTATTGTACTCCTTAAGTAAAGCGCCTTCTATTCTCCTTAATCCACATTGAGCTACTTTAATTTCTCCAGATTCTTTATCAGTTTCTACACTTGGACAAAAAAGTTTATCAAAAACAAATTCTGGAACAAGTTCATAGGGTCCACAAGCTATAAAACCATAAAGAAAATTCCCTCGATAATTAGTCATTAAACTCCTGTCTGCAGTTAAAACTATTCTCTTACCAGAAGTGATCATTGTAATAAGCCTCTAATCTCATCCTCATAGAATCACATATAAATTGATTATCATAAGCTTACTATTATCGAGTGTCGTAATACTCAATTTAATTAGTCAATATAATCCCTTTTCATGTCCTTCTATCATTATTGATTTCAATTGCTTTCTATTCAGATAGGTTAAAGCTTCTGAAAATGTTGCCCAGATAAAATCATCGTGTTCATTAGAAATGGTGATATCTCTTACAGTGGTAGTGGCATAATAGAAACTAACTTCTTTTCTGGATTTGATGCCTTCGCCTTTAAAAAAGGAATATTTTATTCTGCCAATAAAAGATAATATATTTAAAGAATGTATTCCTGTTTCTTCGTATACTTCCCTGAATAGAGTTTGAATTTCAGTTTCTCCTTCTTCCTTATGGCCTTGGGGAAATCCCCAATATCCTCTACGATTTCTTAGTAATAGAAATTCAGGGTCTTTTATTTTACTAGGCGATGATTGATATTTTATGACTGCACCAACTGATTTTTCTATATTCACACTACATTAATTTTTTAGAAAATAGAATTATAATATTGTTTCTTAAAAATATTAATAACGAGTTAAGTTTTATTTTTAATGATGGGGGCCGGTCGTCTAGTCCGGTAGGATACGGCATTGGCATTGCTGAGATCGTGGGTTCGAATCCCACCCGGTCCATAATTAATATATAATAAAATTATTAAAGTAATTAAAAATAAGTTGTATTTTATCAATTGGGAAAGAAAGATTACTAGAACCAAAGTCGGGAATAATATAGTAGTAGTAAAAAAAAATACGTCGTTTACAAGTCTTAGGCAATTCATCTTAATTTTTTGTTTTACTTTGATTTCCATTTGTTCTGGTAATCCTGCTAATCCCCCTGAAATAGGAAAAAGAATATTAGAGAATGAGAGTTTTGAATCACGAAATAAATTAAAACTAATTGGAATTAATTGCCCAAAACTCTTTTCTATTACGGATAAGGAAATAATAGAAGAATATATTGATGGTGGAAATTTATATTCTTTTTTTACTACAGAAAAAGCAAATGATCTTGCTTTTGAGGTAGGAAAAATTACTGGAAAATTACATAAAAAGGGTTTGGTATTTATTGACAATAAATGTCAAAACTTTTTGGTAACTAAAAAAAGAGAACTGATAAGAATAGATCTTGGATTTATTCAAAAAAGTGATTCTGTATTTGCTCAAAGTATGGACATAGGCAGTTTTTTGGCCAGTATATTAGATTTAGAACCTCAAATATACAAACTCATAGAAACAGATTTCTTGATAGGCTACCTAAAAATGACAAATAAAAAAATACCGTATTTATCAATTATTTTAAGAAATATACTAGCGTTAGGATTAGTCTATAGCCATAAGAATATGTTAAAAAATATGTTAAATAAGCATTACGCTTAAATAGGTGGCAGTTCTTGTCGTTTATCAAATCCTCCTGAACCAAATTTGCAATAAAAACATTGATCAGATTGCATATATGGTATTTTTTGGATAATTATTGCTCCTAGCTTTAAAGCAAATTTTGTCATAAGCCTATGCTTTAATGGCATAGATGGAATTACCTCTTGAAAATATACATTATAATGATCAGGACAAAATTTCAATGTTATTTGAGCACGATGTTTACTATTAGTTTTTGATTCAGTTAAATTCTTAGCAATATTAATTTGCTCACGAATGTATTCATGCTTAGGACAGGGGCAATCTCTTCCTAGGGGATGTTTATATGCCGGAGTATTTTTCCAATCAAATTCTGGAAATTCTTTTTCGAAATCATCCATTCCTTTCAATTTTAATATAAAGTCAATAGCATATAAATTATAGGATAGATTTGTCTTGCTAATCATATTAATAATAACATTAACAAGTGATAAAAATATATATAATTTTAAATTTTAATACAAATCTAAAGCGGCGTGAATAAAACCGAAGAAATTAATGCTATGAGCAACGAAGGTGTTACTTCAAGAAGAATTGATCATGAACAAAATATCATATCACTAGAATCAAATCTTAAAACTCTTGTAGATTTTAAGAATTCATTACTTGACGATCAAAGAAATGGAGAAAAAACGATACAAGAACTAAATGAAAAAATAGAAGCTACTAAAAAGCAAATAGATGATGAAAGAGAACGACTAGAAGAACTTAGAATAAAATTGAAAGAAGTGAATGATGTAAAAGAAGAGGAATTTCCTAAATTTATGGAACTTAAAGACATGGTGTTGAAAGCTAGGAGCCAACTTAAGACGATTGATGAAAAAACAGGTCCCAAATCATATAAAGAGAGAATAAATATTAAACAATTGACTAAAACCCTTGAGCAATTAGAACGTGATATTCAGACTAAAAAATTATCTAAAGAAGAAGAACGGAAATTAGTTACACGTTCAAAGGAAATAGCTACTAAATTACATGCAATGAAGATTATGCATAAAAAAGAAGATCACTTTAGAACAATCTCTTCACAGTACGGTAATTTAAAATCTAAAATCAATGAAATTTTCGATAGAAGATCAGAATTTGGAAATAAAATTGGAGAATTGAAACATGTATTAGATACGTTATTAGATAATAGGGAAAAACTATATGAAGAAAGGAGAAGGATAATAAGGGACGTTAGAGAGACCTCTGCAAAATTAGAAATGGTAAATACACAAATCAATGCTATAGAATTTAGAAAATCTAGGATAAATTCTGTTGGAAGCAAAAGGCGATCTAAAGATAGCCATGATAAAAATTATTCGGGCTTCCAATCATCTAAAGAAAGAACTAGGAAAAATAAGGAAAATATGCAAATTTGGAATTCTATGAAAGAACAGGCCTTAAAGAAAATGTCGAGTGGAGAAAAGTTAACATTTGATGAAATGAAACTAATATTTAGTGATATCAATAATTCTGAAAGTTTCTAACAATCCCATCTTTCTTTATTGTTTAATTAGAAAATGTTTTTTTATTAATTTTTAGTATAAAGTATTTTATTATAATAGTGTTTAATGATGATAAAAAAGGTATATTTTACTCCTTATGGGGTTGGACTAGGTCACGCTAGTCGATTAATGACTATTGCAGAAAAAGTAAAAACCAATAATATCAATGTTAAATTCTCATCTTTTGGTGAAGCAGTAGATTTTATATCAAGATACGGATATCATTGTAATGAGGTTCCCCCTGTTGAATTTTCTTGGAACTCTCAAGGAAGTTTTTCGATGAAAAATTCTTTATCTAATATTCCGAGTTGGTTCAAAAATTTTACCATACAAGTAGTTAAAGAAGTAGAAATGATGTTAAAATTTTCACCTGATATAGTAGTTTCAGATTCCAGGTTATCTTCAATTGTTTCCGCAAGATTATTAGGTATTCCTTCACTTGTTATACTCAATCAAATAAAATTACTTTTATCACCTAAACTACACTCCTTCAAAGTAGGTAGATTTTTCGAAAATCTTAATGGAGAATTTATAGGAACGTTATGGTCTCTTTCAAATGAAATTCTTATTCCTGATCTTCCTCCTCCATATACTATTTCTGAAAACAATATTTGGAATACTAATTCAGTTCTTAAAAAAATAAAATACATTGGATTTATATCCCCTAAAATGAATATCTCAGAACAAAGAATTATTAAAGTTATGAATTTGTTAAATTTTTCCAAAGATAAACCAATTATTTTTTTTCATATAAGTGGACCATCCAAAACAAGGTTACCCATTGTTAAAAAAATACTTGATGCACAAAAATATTTTAAGAATAATATTCAGTATGTGATATCGGAAGGAAAACCGAACGGGGATATGGAACCACATAAATTAACAGACAACGGTTGGTATTATGAATGGTGTCCTATACGTGATGAACTTTTCGCAATGAGTAATATTTTAGTATTAAGAGGAGGACACACGACAATGTCACAAGCGATTCAATTTGGAAAGCCAATTATTTCTATTCCAATAGAGAATCATGCCGAACAGATTAGTAATTCTTGTAAAATCAAGAAAATCGGTATAGGAATAATGTTAAAAGATCATGATCTTTTGTCTGAAAAAATATCAGAAGCAATCAATGAAATACTAAATGACAATAAGTTCACATCTAGATCCATTGAAATAATGCAATTTTGTGATAAATTAAATGGAGTTCAGAATATTGTCAATATAGTTAGGTCGTACATTTAAAGACTTAATTTGTACGTAAAATGTTTTTATATTTTTTTTTAACTCTGGCAATTTTTTTCTGATTCTGTTTCTTTCTTCTTTAAAATCAATAAAATTTCCTTTATTAAAATCAAATGATGGCTTTAAGAATTGAAAATTTTTATCTAAATTAATTGTTAAATTATCTTCAAAGAGGTAAGGGAACCATGGAATCTTGTGTTTTTGTTTACACGTATTAATAGAGTATTCAATTAACCACAAAGGATGAACAAATAAATTAAATGGAAGAATAACGTCAATAAGATTAGTCATATAATAACAAATATGAATTACCAGAATATCTAATAGAAAATTACTTTTTATCCCTTTTGTTTTTGACATCATATAACTTAATTGTAATAATTGTAATTTAATCTTGTCATTATTTGTACCATTTAAGATAGCATGAATCGAAATTAACTTCTTTTTTAAATCAACGTAATCCCAAAACAGAATTAAGATATCTGGAATAAAACCTCGTAATGTTATATTCTTGAGGCAATAAATTGAATATTGATCGTAGACAATTATAAAAACTTTCTTTTTTATGTATCCAAAGGTCATTCCACCAATTCCGTCTATGGATTTAAAACATATATATGATTTAGATTTCCCTATATAACTTTTGAGTATTTTATTTGCTGAATATTCAGTGTGAGAAGGAATTGATGATGTACTTGATAGTTTATCAATTAATAATCCAGTTGCAATAAATTCAAGATCTCTAGCTACAAAATTTGGATTTTCTGAAAAAATCTTTATAAAAAATTTTTCATTCATGATTGTTTTTTTACCGACATTAACTATTTTATTTACGATAGATTTGGTTTCATTTGAAGTAGAATATGCTATTTCAATCTTTTTAATTCCAAAGCAAGAAGAAAGAATAGTCAAGGCTTTAATTGTTTTCTTTGTATATAAGGAAAAAAAATTCTGTTCCATAATAATTTTAGATATCGAAACTTTATTTTTTTTTAGTAACTTAATTGTTGAAAGTTTTACATCTTTGATTATTGCCGTGGAAGTAGGGAAAATTAAGAGTGTAAGTTCTTTGTTATCTCTATTCATTCTGAAAACCTTTATAATCAGCTAAAATGATTTCAATGCTTCAATAATTTGTTTTTTATCTTGTGCATTAGGAGTCTTTTCCAGATACAAGATCAAATCTTGTTTTGCTTTTAGCTTTTCATTCATTTGTAATCGTGAAAGTGCACGATTCTTATATAAAGGACCATACCTATTTGGATTAATATCTATTGCTTGAGAATAATAATTTTCTGCATTTTGATAATCTTTTATCTTTAAATAATAATTACCTATTCCTTTGAATGCTAAAAAATAATTAGAATTTAAATTTATGGCTTTAGTAAAACAATTTATACATTCTGGATTATTTATTTCACTATAACAGCTACCCAATAATGACCAAGCAAATGCATTATTTTTGTCAATATTGATGGATTGACGTGATTTTTTAATTGCTGATTCTATGTCACCATTAGAAAAATCTCTTTCTGCTTCAAAACATAATTTATATGCTTTTGATCTTGTTGTGTCCAAATCATCTTCTGAAAATAGATTCTTCATATCTTCAGGTATTATTATAATAGCAATATTGTCTTCTTGAGTCCATTCTGAAAGAAATTTGGCTTCTGGAATTGAACCCTTAGTATCAGGTTGAGGAATATAACTTAATATTCTTTTTTCATTATCATCATAACCAGAAATTAATAATGCATGTTGAGTTAAATGATACAAACCTGGAAAAATAACAATAGGAGGTATTCCTTGATCTATTCGTTTCTTAAGATCTTTAATTGAACTTTTATATATATATGAAGAATACTGTTTTTTTTCAGCAAATTCTATTCCATCAATAATTTTAGTAGAATCATTTTGATTATTATTTTTTGCTAAATCAAGAACATCTTCTCCCCAATATTGCAAAACAACTGCAATTACTAGAGGTAATGGAGAGCTACCTTCCTCTATTAATGGTAAATTTAAATCATGTGATAAATTTTCTTGCAATTCTAATAAGATAGTTTTAAATCAAATAAAAACTATCCTATAATTTATCATTTAAAGATGTTTATTCTGGTTAATTTTCTTATTAGTTGCTAAAATACAAAAGTTATGATCTAGTTATATTTTTATACAATCTTTAGAGATTATGTATTCAGTTTGAAATAAATAAAATGTAAAATAAATGGTAAAAATATTGTATGTAATCTATACCTTCAAATAATTTTCATCTTAGCATTTTATCTTATTCATTCTGTGATAACAAACATATAATTAGAAATGTATTGAAATTTGAATATAATGTAATCTATTTCTATTTATTATATTTCCTTATCTAGAAATAAAGTTGTTTTTATTCTAAAAAAGTATTTAATTTAAAAGCGTACAAAAATTAAATAAAATAAATCTTCCATCTTTACCACTTCTTTCCGGATGAAATTGTAACCCAAAAATATTTTTTTTCTTATGTTTAAAGATTTCATTCTTTGATTCCGTTGAACTACCTAAAAGCTCTAACTCTGATGACAGTCTCCAAATAGAATATCTATGACTTTGATATACAAAAATAGAAGCATTTTTTGGTAACAAAACATTATCTTTTTCAGATGTAACTTGAACTAAACCATAAATGGCATTATTCATTTTGATTAAGGAGCCACCAAAATACAAATTAATCATCTCCGCACCATAACAAATCCCTAATAACGGAACATTATGATTATCACAGTATTCAATTATCTTATTGTTTTGTATGTTTGTCTCTTTATTGTATTTTTTCCTTCCGGATAATATAATTGAGTCAAATGATGATAATTTATTGTGTTGAACTTGTGAATATAATATACACTCAAATTCAATATCCAAATCTTTAATTATATTGACAATATCAACCACAAATGGGGAAGTATTATTGACAATTAGTAATTTCATGATAAAAGAGAGTACAGATATAAATTTATATGTTAAGAAGAATAATTTATCAAATGAGCTATTCTTTTAGATATGAGATAAACTGCGACAGATAATGGAACTGTTGCAATTGATTTATCCAATGAATATGTTTTTCCTTTAAAATTAAATTTTAGTGATGTGTTTATTGAAATATCAACATCTATATTATCCGAAACGAAACATGAATCATTCAATGGATCGAATTTCTCTAAATTCTGGCATTTAATTTTTGAAAGACCGCTTTTACTATTGAGAGAACCAACCATTCTAAAAACTCTATGGATATCAGTAGTTACTTGAGGATCTATTTTAATTCCTACTTCAAAAACGAGTTTATCAATTTCTTTTTGAAATGCTTCATATCCTCCAAATTTTTTTATTAGTTTATTTAGTTTGTCACTTGAAACTTCTGAAATCTTTATTTTTTGGGCAATTCTTTTTCTCCACCCATAAGAATAACCGCTCAATGGAATTTTAATTTTATAACCTTGTTTATTATTTCTTATTCCTAAGCTTTCTAATGAAAAATTTTTACCCATTAGATAACCAACCATATCAGATCTACATCTCGAATCTAATAACAAAAAATCTTCATCAAATACCACTATATGAAATCCAGTATTACCTGAAAATGATACTTCTATATTTCTTTCGTCTATACCAAAATCTTTTCTTAAAAATTCGATTAAACTATTTGTTTCCTTTTTCAGAAATCTTACACATATATTACACGGTATTGTATTTTGTAAAATCTTAGTGCCTTTACATTGGTTACACACTTTAGTAAAATCCTTATAAATAACTCTACAAATAGAACAAATATAAAATGTATGTTCCTTTTGACAAGGTAACAATAAATCTTTAAGATCAATGTCAAATATCATATCAGCGCCTTTCCAGCCTTTTTCATTAATAGGAAATGTAGGAAATTGATAATATGCATTTGAACAATAAATATCTGCAGGAACACTTTGAAGCACATATGCTTTTAATTTACCAATATTTGAGAAAGATAAATGCCTAATTACCTTAGAATCAAAAGTCATAATACCGAATTCACGACTTTGTATTTCCTTTGGCGGTTGAAGTATTCCTATATTTTTAAAATAATACCCTTTGTAAACTTTAAATAAAAATTCATTATTTTTAATATCAATTTCTTTGTTCATTCTTAAATTTACATCTACCGAATTGTACTGGATTAGTTATTCCTTTACAATCATCAGTTGCATAACAAAGGTTTTCATTTGCAAGTTTGGAACATGTTGGAACTGAGTATTTTGTTTGACTTCCTTTTTTACCTGCTAAATGTTCTACCTGATATCGAGTGATTTTTTCATTATAATCAGGAGCATTTTGAAATAGTAATATCACTTCATCTACACTTTTACCAATAGCCAGCATATATGTTGCTAACATAAATCTTGCAGAATGTGGTAAGTTTTCATTATTATGAAGTAATTCCAAAGCTTTTTTAATACATGGAGGTAAATCGTTAACTTGATTTGAAGGTTTAGTGATGGGGGATAATTTCTTTGTGATTAAATTTGCATTAACTGTGATTTGATAAGGTATCTGACTAATACTCATATCTTTAATTCGATTATACATTAATTTGTAAATTTCAGATCTTATCAATCTTACTGTTTCATCACCATCCAAGTATACATAACCATTATTGACTGCTCTATTGATTAGTTTCCATTCAACTTCATTAAATTCATTTGATCTTTTCAGATAATCAGAAATTTTCATTTTAAACAGATTCGTTTTTTTATCATCCATTTTTACATTCAATTGAAAAAGTTCTTTAAAAATCTTGGAAAGGAGCAAATTCTTTTTTGTAAGGTCTTTTTCTCTTAAAAGATCAGATATTAAAAATCGTTCAACACGCATAGCTTCAAAAAGTGAGAATTTTTTGACAGCATGGTCTATTCCAATACATTTCATTATTATAAGAGATACAAGAAAAGTGAATAGTTCTATATCATATTTTTCTAATTCAGTGAAAACCTTTCCTTCTATTAATTCACATTCTATCCTTTTTTTAGCTCTTTCAATAATATGCGAAAATTCTGATCTATCAAAATCATCCAAATCAAAATGTGTTTCTCGAATATATTTTCCTGCTTCCTCCAAAAATGGATATTTCGCAAGGTCATCATTACCTAAAATTATACTCAATACCATTAACCATATTCATTACCAAAATAAAACTACTTCGTAAAGATATTATTCATATTTTGGATAGAAAAATGATTAGTATTTTATAAAAAATTTGATTATCTTCTTATACTATTCATTATCAATAATAAGTGCAATTGGATATATTCTAGTTTATCTTTTCAGGAGATTTGTAATATTAAGACTACACTACTGAACGAGGTAGGAATCACTCGTTTCATATTTATTCTTTCAAAACATTCTACTATTGTATAAATGCACAAAATAGGATTTCATGTATCTATTTCTGGTTCAATTAGTAATTCGATTAAAAATGCCGAAAGTATTGGCTGCACTGCTTTCCAAATTTTTAGTAGAAATCCTCGTAGTTGGAAAGCTAAATCTTTGGAAGTTCAAGATATAGAAGAATATAAGAGAAAGATTAATGAAAGTTATATTGATCCAAAAAACGTTGTTGTTCATATGCCATATCTACCTAATTTAGCAGCACCTAAAAATGATTTCTATTTTAAATCCAGAGAGGTACTTGCCGAGGAAATTATTAGATGTGTTATGTTAGATATTTCCTATATTATCCTTCATCTAGGAAGCCATTTAGGAAGTGGTGCAAATAATGGAATTATGCAAATAGTTAACGCATGTAATTTTGCAATTGACAATTTTAATTCATCTTACAGAAGACACCTGCCTTTGAATATTTTACTGGAAAATAGTGCTGGGCATAAAAATAGTATAGGAAAGAAATTTGAAGAAATCAATTTGATATTAGAAAAACTCAATAACAAAAAGTTCGGCGTTTGCTTTGATACTTGTCATGCATTTGCTTCTGGATATGATTTAAGAACATCAGAAAAAGTAATAGATACAATTAACAATTTTCATGATACGATCAGTATAACCAATCTAAAAGTGTTGCATCTAAATGATTCAAAAGGCAAAATAAATGAAAATAAAGATAGGCACGAACATATTGGATTTGGTTCAATAGGTAATGAAGGATTTAAGGAAATTCTAAAGAACAAATATTTTGAAAATATTCCCATAATAATGGAAACACCAGTAGATAGAAAAAGAGGCGATAAGGAAAATATGGCAACAGTATTAGAATTATTGGAATAATATAAATGAATGAAAATATCAAGAAAAATATAGAACCCTCTAATCATGGTTAATATTTATGGTTACTTACGATAGAATTTTAAAGCTCTCATTGGAAAGAGGATTCTATTTTCCCAGTTCAGATATTTATTCCGACTCACCAGCTGGTTTTTGGGAATATGGACCTAATGGCAATAATATTAAGAATAAATTCATTGAATTATGGCGAAGAGAATTGGTTAGAAGAGATGAAATGGTCGAAATTGATGGATCACAAATAATGAGTAGGAATGTATTTATTGCTTCTGGACATATTGATAATTTTTCAGATCCCATACTAATGTGTAATAAATGTAAAGCAACCCTTAGAGCAGATAAATATATTTTTGAAAAACTAGGAATTAACGTTCCTGAAAGATTAAGCAATGATGAAATTGATCTTATAGTAAACCAACATAATTTAAAATGTCCTAAATGTGGTTCGGATTTTCACAAAACTGAGCGTTTTAATATGATGTTTAAAGTAGGAATTGGCCCAAATCATGATGAAGCTTATTTAAGACCAGAAACTTGTCAAACAATATTTGTAGACTTTGTTAGAATTTATAAAACGATGAGAGGTAAACTTCCATTCCCAATAGCACAAGTAGGAAAAAGTTTTAGAAATGAAATTTCTCCTCGACAAAGTTTATTAAGACTAAGAGAATTTTATCAAGCAGAAATCGAAGTATTTTGTAATCCAAATCAGTTGGATAATATCCCCAAATTTGAGGATATTAAAAAAACAATTTTAACTATAGACGATGCTGTGAACGTTTATAAAATTACTGCAGAAGAAGCCCTAGAGAGAAAAATTATTCCTAATAAGTTAATTGCATATTATTTAACTATTCTTTATCAATTCTATGAAAAAACGGGTCTAGATATGACTAAAGCCCGATTTAGGAAGTTATCAGATCAAGAAAAAGCATTTTATGCAACAGTAGCTTTTGATTTGGAATTACAAACAAGTATAGGATGGTTAGAACTGGTTGCATGCAATTATAGATCAAATTATGATTTAAGCCAGCATTCAAAAATTAGTAAAGAAAAAATGGAAATAATGGATCCTGTTACAAATGAAAAAGTTTTACCTCATGTATTTGAGCTATCATTAGGAATAGATAGAAGTATATATTCTATATTAGAAAACTCATTTTCTGAAGATAAAGATAACAATAGGACTTTTTTAAAATTAAAACCGTATCTTGCTCCTATTTTAGTTGGAATTCTGCCATTGGTAAAAAAGCCAGAAATAGAAGATATTGCAAAACAGATTTACGTTAACTTGAAAAAAGACTTTGATACCTATTATGACGAATCCGGATCTATTGGAAGAAGATATAGGAGATTAGAAGAAATTGGAGTTCCATTTGCCATTACAATTGATTATGATAGCTTAATAGATAACACAGTAACGATTAGATATAGAGATACGATGGAACAAAAACGTATGAAAATACAAGATCTTAAAGGTTTTCTTTACGAAACTAGAATAATATAATTATTTATCATCAATGATAATTAAAAAGAAAAATAAAAATACATTGCCTAAAAAATTAGAAAAAGAAATCATTCCCTCTGAAAAATGGCTAGTCTCTTTTAAGAATCATAATAATAAAGAAAGTACAACTCCTCAAATACTGATTCGACAATTTTATGCTCAAGGATATTTTGAAGCATATGATATAGTTCGAACTTTTTCAGAAAAATTAGATGTGGAAATAATGTGGTTTAAAGAAAAACGAGTTTGTTCAAGTTTATTGATAAATAAAACTTTTCCTTTATTAGAATCTATTTGTGTCTATTGTAACAGGAAATTTAATAGTAACGAACCCATTCCATGTATAAATGAAGAATGTATTCATATTTTTTGTTGTATAAATTGTATGAATAAACATTATAGATTAAAACATAGAGACAATAAATAGTAATTTAGATTCTAAATACAATTAAAAATTATTATACCTTAATAAGCTCTGCATCAAATAATTGTTCTAATAGTTGAATTACTTCCTGTTCTACTTGTTGTCTAGGAATTCCTAATTTTTCTGAAAAATAATCAGTAAGCTGATTTATAGTTTTTGTACCATCACAAGATTCCCAAAACCTAACTATTGCATCATTAACCATATAACTTCTTTCACCTTTATTGACTAGTATCAACGAACCATCTTCTGATTTTTGAAATGTGCCTATTTTTTTTGGTAAAGCATTCTCATAATCTATCTGAAATCTTAGCTTTGGTTTTCCAAAGCCTAACACTTCTCTTGCTTTAGGATCCATTTTATCAATAGACCAAGGTGGATCCCAAACAATTTCAACATTAATATCACCTACTCCATTAATTTTACCAACAGAGTTTTTTACATCATTAACCATAGTGTTATGTAAAGGACACCCTCTAGTTGTCATAGTCATTTTTATATCTACATCCTTTTCTTTTTTAATTTCGACACCATAAATAAGTCCCAGATCAACGATATTCACAGGAATTTCTGGATCAATACATTTTTTTAATTGAAGATAAACTTGATCTTTAGTTATTAATTCATCTGACATACTATATGATTTTTATGGAAAAAGATGATAAAAATGTTATTATAAAATAATATATTTAAAGTTGAATAATTCATTCTATTAATTCTTTAATACTTCGATGATAAGGAGGAGATAGAACTCCCTTTTCAGTTATAATTTTTGTAATTAATTCTGGTGGAGTCATGTCGAATGCAGGATTTATAACATCTATGTTTTTTGGAGCTACTACTTTTTTGCCTATTTTAATAACTTCCTCCTTTGATCGTTGTTCAATAACAATATCGTTTGGACCGTTTTTGAGGTCAAATGTAGAAGAAGGCGCAACTACATAAAATGGAATATTATGTGTTTTTGCTAATATTGCCAATTGATAGGTGCCTATTTTGTTAAAGACATGTCCTGTGTATAAAATTCGATCAGCTCCTACTACAACATGCTTAATCATTCCTTTAGCCATTATATAGCCAACTGCAGTATCAGGAATAAGACTTACATCAATATTTTCATGTTGAAGTTCAAAAGCAGTCAAACGGGAGCCTTGCATTACAGGTCTTGTTTCTGTTGCAATAACATTAATTTTTTTCCCAGACTCCTTAACAGCTCTTATAACTCCTAATGCAGTTCCATATGCAACAGTAGCTAATGAGCCTGCATTACAATGAGTCATAACAGTATCACCATCAGAAAATAAATTAGCTCCATTTATTCCCATTGATTTATTAGTAGTTATATCTTCTTCAGCCATTAAAATTGCTTCTTCTAACATAACTTTTTTTATTAAAGGTATATTTGTCAAATGTTTTATTTTTTGCATAATTCTATTAAGTCCCCATTGAAGGTTCACAGCGGTAGGACGAGTAGATTGTATTATTTCATAAGCGTTATTTAATTCCTCAAAAAATATTTTGAGATTATTGGATTTACTATTAATGGCTGCCAAGGCTAAGCCAAATGCAGCAGTAACTCCAATTGCAGGAGCTCCTCTAACAACAAGTTTTTTTATTGCATCAGCAACGTCTAGATGATTCTTACATTTTACATAAGATAATTTTGTTGGTAATTTAGTTTGATCAATTAATAAAAGAGAATTATTTTTCCATTCAATAGTAAGGAGCATATTAGAGAATTTATTCAAATCCATATAAATATATAAATTTTTAAAAATTTATGTGTACTATATCTTTATTAAATTTAAGTTATTGAATATTACCTATACTAGAATACTTGTCTAATATAATATTGTCTCTATTGATTATCCCTCTGCCATCATATAATGCGATATTTTTAAGACTCTCATAATTTAATTTTTTATATTCCTCATGATCTGCAATAACCATAATTAGATCTGCTCCTTTAATAGCCTCAGATAATTCATTAAATAAAAAGGTGTTAATATAGTTAGAAATAAAATCGTCTTTTTTAACAAGTGGATCATGTATTCTTATTTCTTTAACTTTTAGTTTCTGTAATTCTTTTATTACATCATATGTAGGAGATAATCTGGTGTCTGATACCCCTCCTCTAAATGCTAAACCTAATAGCGTTATTGTTGAATTTCTTATCTTCTTTGGTTGTATCAATCTTAATGCTTGTCTAACACAATATTTAGGCATAGAATTGTTAAGCAATCGACTATATTTCGTTAAATTACAATCAACTTGAAGAACTTTGGCCGTTTTAAGTATAAATTGAGGGTACACTGGAATACAGGCTCCTCCTACCCCAATCCCAGGTTTATGAATATTACAAAATGGTTGAGAATTAGCAGCATGACGTGCCTCCCAAAAATTGATTCCTAATCGTTCAGAGAAGATCGCTAGTTCATTTGATAATGCGATATTTACATCTCTATATACTCCTTCAAATAATTTTTCAGTTTCTCCTGATTTGATACTGCTCATTGATATTATTCCTTTTTTATAAATAAGTGAAAAGATCTTGGTACCAATTTCTAAACTTTTTTTTCCATAGCCTGAAATAATACCAGGATATCTTTCTTCAATATCTTCTATAGCTCTTCCTTCATAGATACGCTCTGGATTATATATCATATAAAAATCTTCTTCAACTGTTAAATGACTTTGTTTTTGCAATATAGGAATAACTACATCCTCTGTTGTCCCTGGTGGCACACTTGGATTAAGAGTTACAACATCATTTTTTTTTAAACCTTTTCCTATTGCTGTAGCAACATTTTTCACTGCAGATAGCTCAGCAGTACCATCAGCAGCTAAAACAGGAACACAAATCATCTTGAGAAAAGAATCTTGTGAAGCTTTAATCAGATCATCATAAACAAAGAATTTCTTATTGTGAAGGCCCTTTTCATAGGCATTACTAACCCCGGGTTCTGGGATATGAGTTTTTCCTTCTCTAGCATTGTGTAAGATTAATTTTGATTTATCAACACCTATTACAGATGCTCCTGCACGTAACCATGCAGCAGCAATCGGAGAACCTACATGACCTAATCCATATACAGTAACTTTAAATTCACCAGAATGAATTTTATTATCTAAGCTTAAAAGTAATTCCGAGAAATTATTATCCAATAGCATATCATCATCAAATTTAATACTTTTAGCATATCTTTTATTTGTCATAAATTTCTAAAATATAAGGCACTATTTGTTTTTTTTTAAATTTTCTAAAAACCTTTACTTTCAATCATAAATAATTTATCACCCAAGAAACTATTGAAGTTGTTGTCAAAGGTTATAGATTCCAATGATTACTCCATCAGCACTCTTGGTTCTCATTGTTCACTACAAGTTTTAAAAGGTGCCAAAGACGAAGGTTTTAAAACATTGCTAATATGTGAAAAAAAAAGGGCAAGTCTTTATAAAAGATTTAGTTTTATTGATGAATTATTTTTTCTAGATAATTTCACGGATTTGTTAACAGAAAATATCCAACAGAAATTAATCGATAAAAAAATACTTTTAATTCCTCATGGAACTCTCATATCCAATCTCAAATATCATGAATTAGAAAAAATTAATATACCAATATTTGGTAATAAATGGATATTACGATGGGAAGCTGATAGAGAGTTAAAACAAAAATTGATGCATGAATCATATTTTAATACACCACAACAAATTAACGGAAAAAAGGAAATTAAAAATTTATGTATAGTTAAATTACACGGAGCAGCAGGCGGAAAAGGATATTTCCTTGCATGGGATGAACAAAGTTTTGACGAAGGATGTAAGAAGTTAATAGAACAAAAAATAATTAAAACAGAAAAGGAATTATACATACAGGAATATGTTATAGGAGTGCCTATATTTCTACAATTTTTTTATTCTCCTTTAAAAAATGAAGTTGAATTATTAGGTATTGATCGGAGATATGAGTCGGATATTGATGGAATTGGAAGAATACCTTCTCGAGTTCAAATGAACTTAGATTTTAATCCAACATATAACGTAATTGGTAATTTTCCTGTAGTACTTAGAGAATCTTTATTACAAGATGTCTTTTTAATGGCAGAAAATTTTGTTGAAACTTCAAAAAAGCTAGTTCCTCCTGGCATGCCTGGTCCTTTTTGTTTAGAGGGAGTTTATGATAGAAATGGTAAATTTGTGACGTTTGAATTTTCGGCCAGAATAGTAGCAGGTACAAATCTCTTTATAAGTGGTTCTCCTTATTCAGACCTATTATATAAAGAACCTATGAGTATGGGAAGACGCATCTGCAGAGAAATAAAAGAAGCAATTAGATTAAATAAATTATTGGAAGTTATAACCTGATGATTTATCGACTTAGCCTCCTGTCAATTTAGTAAATTTATTGATTTTTTTTGATTTAAAAATATAATCTAAGTTTGCAAGAGCAACAATAGCTGATTTTTTGACTTCTTCATTTGAATCATTTAAGGCATCAATCAAGATTCCTCTAGCATCCTCTGACCCTATTACTCCTAAAGCAACAGCTGCTTCATGTCTAACAAAAAGGCTTGAATCATTCTTTACAGCATCGGATAATGCTTTTATGCCACTAGTAAAGCCTAATTGACCAAGAGAAAAAGCAGCTTCATGTCTGACTAAGTCATCAATGTCTTTTGTCAAGACTTTACTTATTGTACTAACAGCTTCTTCTCCGCCAATTTCAGCTATAATGCATATTGCTCTAGTTCTTATAACTGGATCATGATGAAAAGCTAAATTATTGAAATATTCAGTATTTTTATTGTTAAATTCAGTTTCCATTTCTTCTATTAGTTTGAGCCTATCGTAATTTTCTTTGGAATTTTTATTCAAATTATACCTATTATTTTTATTTTGGATTTAATTCTTCTTATTTCCTTCATACGTTATTATATTTGTAAATATCAAGATCTCTTATGCGTGTAAGATATTGGCATCTCACTATACCTGAAGTATTAAATGCAAAATATCCTGTTGATAAGATCAACCATTGGGAAATAAAATGTTTGTACGGTGAATATGAACATTTTGGAATATTTTGGTATAAATATGGCACACCTTTTGACAAAGAACCCATTCATGGATTATGTTTTTACTATAATGAAATTCCAGATAGAGTCATTAACGAATTAAGTGAATATCTTGTATCAAAATTTGGTGGAAAAATTTTACATAGACAAACAAGAGTATTTCTTGAAGGATCAAAAGAAGTAAGTGATCCTGATACTATCGGAAAACTCGCTAATGAATTAAGCTTAAAGTTTTCAATCCCAGTGGAAATAACTTTAGAATTCGAAAAAGTTACAAAAGAAGAAGTGGACAATAACACATTCAATTTTCCTTTGAAGAAGTCATTACCAATAGTAGGAGTTGATTAACAAATAGAACAACAATAAGAAATAACCAATCCTTCTAAAATTAATCAATATATTTTAAAATTGAGGTTAATTTATTGATCAAAGTAGACATACTAACAGGTTTGCTAATAAAGTCTAGAACATCTACAGAAGGAATAACTTTAGTAAATTCATCTTTGTTTATTTCAAAAGCTGTTATAAATACAATTTTCATATGAGGATTACTTTCTTTAATCCGACGGTACAATTCAAATCCATTGATTTTAGGCATTCTGATGTCGGTCAAAACTAAATCATAATAATCAGTAGGTTTTTTCTTAAGAAATTCCAAAGCGTATTCTGCATCAATGAATGTTTCTACTTGAAATCGATTTTTCGATTCAAGCCCTCTTTTTATAATAGATAATATATCTTTTTCATCATCAACAACCATTATTCTTGGCGGGTTATTATTAGCTTTAGAGAGGTTCACGCGTATTCTATTTATGGGATCCTACTAAAAATGTTATCTATTCGTAAAGAATAAAATATTTTAGAATTAATATAGAACCAAATTTCTATTACATTTATTTTGTAATATTGATATAAGTGTTGTTTCATTTTTTTATTAATGAGTAATCTAAATGAAGATGCAATTAAACTCATTCTTGATGAAAGAATTCCTGCATTTAATAAATTTCGTCTAGATAATCTTACGTTCAAGCCAAATTTGAGTCAACAAGATTTTTCTGGTAAAAATCTTTCTTTAGCTTTTCTTAATGGAGCGATATGTACTCAAACTAATTTTTCAAATTGTATATTAAAAAAAACAAATTTTGTTCAAGCTGAACTCAATAATTGTAATTTTGCAAATGCAGATCTCACCGATACATTATTCATGTATGCAGAAATGAAGAATTGTAATTTACAAAACTGCAATATGAAAAAATCTAATTTTATGTGGGCAAATTTATACAACGCAGATTTATCGGGAAGCAAAATTACAAATACAATTTTTATTGAAGCTAATTTACAATCTGCTATATTAAAAGACATTAATAAGGAAAATGCCTTTCTGAAATATGCCAAACTTGACCCTTCTTAATAACAATAACAATAATAATAATAATAATAAATTTATGATATATAAAAAATCAATATTTTTAAATAATAAGGACTATAATTATCAATGAAAAAAAGAAAATCTATTCTTTTACTTGCTTGATACCATAGAGTCTAGACAAGTCAATAACATGTTATTATCAAATAACATTGATTTTATAGAATACACTATCAAAAGGTTTTGAGCAAGTTGTTGTGGTCATCTTTCTACAACCAGACTTCTTGTATTTTAGTACCAGAAGGGGTATATAAGGGGAAAGATGTAAGAGAACCAAATATTGCAAAATAATATCAGATAGATAAAGAATGAGAAAATCTTTGAAAAAATATACAAATGTAAGATATTCAAATAACATATTAACAATTATAAAGATTCTGAAATTAAATTATTATGTTTTAAGTTGGTGTTCTAGGAATAATTTTACTAAAATACTCGTAAATAAAAAGTAAGGTTTTTTATAAGGATAGATAAGTTTTGTGATGTTGATGGAGCAAAATATCGACTTTAAATCTTTAATCAAAAGTTATAATCATTTTCCAAAAGATGGAGTAGTTTTTAGAGATATAAATCCGTTATTTAGAAATTCTGACGCCTTACAACAAATTTCTAAAGAATTTATTAAGCATGAAGAACTATCCAAAATTGATGTAATAGCAGGAATTGAATCACGTGGATTTACTGTTGCATCTTTATTAGCAGGAAATTTTAAAAAAGGAATTATACTTGTAAGAAAAGTAGGGAAACTTCCTGGTAAAACAAAGAAAAAAAAGTACGACATTGAATATGGCAGCTCAACTATTGAAATTCAAGATGAGGCTATTAAAAAAGGTCAAAACATTCTAATTGCTGATGATTTGATTGCTACGGGTGGAACTGCTTTAGCAACTGCACAATTAATTGAGGAAATGGGTGGTAAAATATTTGGCTTCGCAGTAATTATAGAATTAGTATATTTAAAAGGTGCTGATATGCTAAGAAGTAAGGGATATGATGTCCGTTCTTTGGTGAAATATTATGAATGAAAATTTAAAAAATATAGCTGAGATAGGAATAATTGGTGGTACGGGTATATATGATCCTACTATTTTTAACATAATCGACGAAAAAAAAATTAACACGCCTTATGGGGAAACTTCGGATAGAATAACAATTTGTACTTACAAAGAAAAGAGAATTGCATTTATTCCTCGGCATGGCAAAAATCATCGAATTCCTCCCCACAAAATCAATTATCAAGCAAATATTTGGGCAATGAAAGAACTAGGCGTTAAAGTAATCCTAGCACCATCAGCTGTAGGAAGTCTTAAAAAAGAATATAGACCAGGAGATATAGTATTACCTGATCAATTTATAGACTTTACAAAAAAAAGAAATTATACATTTTATGACGGTCCAAGAGTTTGCCATATTTCGCAATCAGAACCATTTTGCCCAGATTTAAGAGAAATCATAATAAAAAATTTAGAACCTTTAAATTTTAAAGTCCATCCTATTGGAACATATATTTGTATAGAAGGACCAAGATTTTCTACTAAAGCTGAATCTAATTATTATAGAACATTACTTAAAGCTGACATAATAGGAATGACATTAATTCCAGAATGCATTTTAGCAAAGGAAATGGAAATGTGTTATGTATCTATTTCGACAATAACAGATTATGATGTTTGGGCAGAAGTATCAGTAAGTTCAAAAGAAATTATTGAAACACTAAGTAAGAATGTTGATAAAATAAAAAAATTGCTCCTAACTGTTATTCCCAATATAGAGAAAGAGAGAAATTTATGTGATTGTTCAAAATCGTTAGAAAATGCATTAGTTTGATGGCCATTGTACTTTTTTTGATTTTTTGATTTTATAATGAGAACTTAATATCTAATAATTGTTACTAGATGGTTTTTTCTTAATCCTATTTATAGGTATATTTAGTCGGGTAATTTAATATTATCAGGAAGGTTAACATCTCCTTCAATTAATTTTCTCTGAATTGTAAGTTGTAATTTTTCTGGATCAATTTCCATTTTTTTCAATTTGTTAATAGACAAATTTGATAATTTTAAATTTATATTATGTCCTCCAATTCTTCCAAATGCAATAGCAGAAAATCTAAAACTTTTATTATTGACAATAAAATAACCATTTAGTTTACTGGCAAATTCTCCTCCTGAAGAATTTTTTATAAAGACATCTACTTTAAGATCATTGTTATTGTCAAACTCATACATAGTCTATAACTCTTTAGTAATTTCTATGCTCCGATTTATATTGGTTTCAACAAGAAAATTCCACCAATCATTATCAATTATATGGTAGTTTTTTACATTTGCATTAATAATTGTATCGTCATCTGTATCATAGAAGGTAAATTTTCCTTCTTTTAAAATTTTAATTAATTTCCATCTATCTTTACCTAAACGATTTCTATTGACAGCAACAGCCCATTTGTAACCTTTATCTATTTTTGGCATACCAATATAATCTGCTATATCTAAAATCCCTAATCTTTTTTCTTCACAGAAAAGTTCTTTAGTGATAACACTTCTCCAGATATCTATTGCCCCTATCGTTCTGCCTTTCTCGTTTATATTGATGACACCAAAATAAACTATTTTATCATTTGTAGAATCATTTGTGCTCATAGAAATTAATTTTTTATTTATCCTTATTTAGTCCTTGCAGCATCGAATGGTTTTTCCAATGCAATTGCAAGGTTATCAATTAACAAATTTTTTTGGAAAGCAATTCTATTTTCTATACACAATCTTTTATATCTGTTTATAATAGCAAATCGTGGATGAAAAGTTTCAAATAGATTAGCCGAATATTCAATTATCATATTTTTGGTAATAAGAGACTCTATTATTTTTTTACATTGTGATTTATCTAAATCTAAATTAAAGGAAAGTTCTTCTAAATTCATCATTCCTTTCTTTATTATAAGAAGGAAAATTTCAATTTCCAAATCAGAAAGTTGTAATTCCTTTTTTAATATATTATAATACTTAATATTTTGTGATCCCAAATTTCCAGTCTTAATAATACTATAATCACCTTATTCATTTGTAGTTTGTATCTTTGAATTTAAGGAATTAATTAAAAATTTATAACCTTCGTCAAGTATTTCCTTTGAATTTTTATAAGTAATTCTTTTTAGAGCATCTTCGTACTGTTCCCATACAAAGTCCAAATGTTCTGATGATAATCTCACATCTGTAGAGTTGGCTTTAGCCAAAAAGTAAACTACTTTTTTAGACATTAACTGATTATTTCGTTTATATTTATAGAATATTTCTTTCTTAAACCCATCTAAAATTGTAACATCGGTGATACCAGTCTCTTCTGCAATCTCTCTTAATGCTGTGTCTATATCACTTTCCCCTTTTTCTTTATTTCCTTTCGGAAAATCCCAATGTCCTCGAAAATAGTGTAATAAAAGAAAAGTTATTGTTTGATTATCAATATAATATAATAACGCTCCCGAAGAAACTTCATTTATCAAAAAAGATTTCCCCAGTCTTCAGGTTTCTTTTGATGTTTGATCATTTGTGAATTGATTTGGTAAATAATCATGTATATCAAGCCATTCTTTTTCATCCATAAAATAACTACAATACCACTTTTTTAAATGTGGTTGATAAAATCCGTGTTCATACATATTATAGATATTAGTTATTATCATTATTTTTAAGTTATTACTTTATTTTCCATATCTTCTTATACGATTTTGATAAGTTCTAATAGCTCTCATAAAATCAATTTTCCTAAATTCAGGCCAGAATACATCCATAAATATCAATTCACTATAAGCACTCTGCCAAAGTAAAAAACCACTTAATCTTTTTTCTCCAGAAGTTCGCAAAATCAAATCTGGATCAGATTGCGGAAGATGTGAAGTATATAGACACGATTCAATTATCTTTTTATCAATATCACTTACTTTTAGTTTACCCGAACTAACCATATACGCTATTTTTTTAATTGCATCCACTAATTCTTGTTGTCCACCATATGCTACTGCTATATTTAAAAACATAGAGTTATACGTAGAAGTTTCTTCTTCTAAAATTTTTAATATATGTTGTAGATTTTTAGGCAATAACTCGATATTCCCTATTGCTTTAATTTTCATTTTCCGTTTATGAATGCGATTGTCATCTCGAAGTTTTGCAAGTTTTTTACTTAATAATGCATAAATATTAGTTAATTCCTCATTTTCACGTTCAAGATTTTCATTGGAAAGGACATAAATGGTAGTTATTTTTATTTCTAGGTCATATATCCAATTTAACAATTCTTCCGCTTTTTCTGCTCCAACATTATGAGCTTTGTCTATTCCAAAAAAATGGTATTTAGCCCACCTCCTATTTCCATCTAAGATAATAGCAACATGATTTGGTAAGACATCTCTTGATATTTGAGATTCCAACCATCTTTCATAAATTTTATAAAAACCAGATAACTTAAATATTAAGTCAAACAAAATTGGATTAGATAAATTCGGGATTTTCATTTAATATTTTTCATTGAATTATAAAGTGTTTAATACTTATTTATTTTATATCATGCAATGCTATTTAAGAGATTCTCCACCTTTTCTATTTCTATAATATTGATAAAGGAAAGTAGCAGCTACTAATGTTATAGCCAATCCAATAAGTAAGGAAGAAATAAGATTAAAAGGACTTGTTCCTTCTGTTAATACAGAAGTAAATTGTAAAATTGGATAGTATAATAAAATTAATATTACTAATCTGAGGATATCAGACATAGTTTTTATACTTCCTCTAAACCAATTACCTAATAAAGTACCAGTTAAAATAGTCCCAATTCCAATCCACATTAATAAAATAGTTCCTCGAATAAAACTTCCAACTATTTGTTTATTGGTAACGATTTCCCAATTTGTCAATTCTTTTGTAACAATTTCTTGAGGAATATGTGAAAGCCCATTAACAATAGACACTACAATTATTAATAATCCTGCCACTAGCGAAAAAATTCTTATGAAACTTGTAGGAGTAGGTTTTCCTAATGTGCCTATTGATTTATCAATATCAAATGCACGTATTATAAAGGCAGAGCCTAAAATGCTTAGAACTAGTGCAATGGCTTCTCTTGTCAAACCAAAGATAGTTGATACTCCACTAGCTACCAACAAGGCCCCTGGAACTCCTAGAAAAAATTTTGAATAACGTGGATCATAAACTAACATTTTTATATATTTACCAAAAACTGCATAAGAATATTCAACACTTCTACTATGTTTAATTACCACTCTTTGAACAGATATTATTGGTACGAGTGACTGAATAACTGGTACTACAGTTTCATCATCTTCTCCATCAGAAACAATTACAGAAGCATCAGCTTTAAATCTTTTCACAAGAAACTGTATTTCCGATCCAATTTTTTCATCACCTTCTACTCCTCTATTATATCTTCCTGCAACAATTGCAACTTCTACCTCATATCCTCTTTTTAATAGATCTTCATAAGTTTTTACCGCTGCAAATATAGCATTTGCATCAGAATCCTCTGGATCTTCAATTGCTAAACGAATGCCTGCGTTGATACAGGAATCTCTTCCTATTATTGGAGTTTTGATACCACCTTTAGCTCCTATATCATCGTCCCGGTCTATACAAAGTACAATTATACGATTAAAATTCTTATTTACTTTAGTAAGTAAATCTCTTCCTAATAGATTCTCCCCATTATTAGCATTTGACAAAAGAGGACCTCTATTTTTTCTATCATTTTCACATTAATTAATTTATCTAATAATAGTTAAAATTTATTATCTATACTGTTTTAAATTCAATGTTGAATCATCTTAACAATTTTTCCAAGATGCGATTAACGAACATATTCTGTTTGAAACATACATCCAAGATTTCAAATGTATTAGTGGTTGAATATTTACAAAAGATTTAATTCTATTAATTAGGTTAGAGTGTTTATTTTATTTTAAAATATATTCATTACATATATTGCAAATCTTCATTATCTTCTTTCCACAAATTTATCCTTTGATGAAACCAAGGATAAAAACTCGTATTCTTATCTTCAAATTGTTTTTTAATTATTTTGGCAATTGTTTTGGATACTTGTCCAGGTTCACCATAAATTTCCTTTTTATTTTTTGATTTTATTCCGAAATCATCAGATTTATCATAGATATGATTGACCATAGATGTAATCCATTCAGAATTTATTGGTGGAATTAATAAATTGCTTTTAGCATCAAAAATTGTTTCAGGTCTATCTGTATTTAACCTTATTGTCAGGGATAATACATTTTTAAAATATAATAACTCTTCCTGCATTGAACCCGAATCTGTCATTTCAGCCCAACATCTTCCACTATCCAAAAATTCTATTACTTGTCCATATTCTTTCCATAAAGGAGTAATTAAGAATTTGTTTGGAAATTCTTTTGCAAGTAATCTAACTTTTTCTTCCAAACCATAAAATTTCAATGCAGACCTTGTAGCATTCAACATAACTAAGACCACTTTATGATCAGAATATTTTACAATATTTACTAATCCATGTATAATAGATTTAAACCGATGTTCAGTTAGATTTTCTCTTCGATGAATATCCATTCTTATCCATTTTCCATTTTCTAATTGAGGATATAGTTCAAAAATACTTTGAGATACTTTTTGTTTCCTCTTTAAGTAAATGGCATCCACTACTGAATTTCCAACAACATGAACAAATTCTTCAGGATATCCTTCTTTGACCAGATTATCCTTATTGAGTTGAGTCGGAGCAAAGAAATATTGAGTGCCTGCAGAACATATCCAAGTATCTATTTGTTCGGGAAATGGTTCTTCTCTTGCAACAAACCATTGCCCCTCAAATTGTTCATGAATATATTTTTCAATGAGATCTAATGTTGGTTCTTGGGTAATCTTTAATTTTTTCATAATTTCTGGACTCATTGATCTTAATCCTGCTTCATTTTGAGCAACTTTTTGACCCATTCCAAAAACCCATGCCAAGGGAGCAATTCCTGCAACTAAAGTATCTCCATGAACAACAGGTAGTAATTTTGAAGTTAAACCATATTCCTCTTTACAAAATCTACCAAATGAACCAAATTTAAGAATTAGTTCACTTGCTTTTTCCATAAGATCTCCTCTAATTTGTAGGTCACAACCTACTGATTCTTCTAATTTAAACTCCTTTATTCCAAATCCTAAAATATCATCAAAATGTTGTCCCGTATCTATAACAAATACTGGCAATTTTTCTCTTTTTGCCTCAACAACTAAAGGTGCTTGTTTATAAAAATCCGGTTTAGTCCCAATTACCACAGAAAGAATTGGGCTATTTACTTGTTTTGCTATATTAAAAGTATCTCTTAATAACGTAGTATTTACGTTAATAGGAAGATTTTGTTTCGAAATTTCAATTTTTTCAATATTAGTAGTTTTCAATTAAATCTCCTTTGTCTATTAATTCCTTTTTTAGATTTTAGGTAAAGAAGTAAGCCAATAATAAATATTCCTATCCCTCCAAATATAAAAATATATGGAACTATAACAAGAATTGGTTGATAAAATTCACTAGTAATTCTTTGAGAAAGATTGAGAGAAATTATCATGCCAATGCTAATAATTATTCCTGAAAAAGACAGTAATAATCCAGTCAATCTATTGCCATAGTTTTTTGACAACCCAAAGGCTATACCGGCCAGAATTAATGAAGGAGCAGCAGAAATAGAAGTTGTCTTAACGATAACTCCATTTATATCAACATATCTATCAGGTCCTTTACCTTCACTGCCAATGAGGAAATTATAAAAAGAAGTAAGTAATAAAACAAACATTATTGATAATCCTAATGATCCTAGCGATAACCAATTCTCTAATTCTAATTTAATATTTAGTATAGTCTAGTCAACTCCTACAATCTTTGCAATTTCTTTTCGGGCTGCTGCACCAAGTTTGGATGCAGAAGTCTCCGGAAGAATATTGTTAACAAAAACACCAAATCCCTTTTCTAGACCTGTTCGTTCACTTGTATGTGGATAAATTTCTATGTGCCAATGGAATTGTCTGCTATTTTTCTTTTCAGGAGATAATTGAAAAATAAGATTAAAAGATGGATTATTCAAAACCTGAGCCATTCCTCCTAAAGTAGATCGTAAAATCATAGCAAGATCAAATATTTCTTTTTGAGATATTTTCGTTAGGGTTGTAGAATGTTTCTTTGGAAAAATTGAAAATTCATATGGATATATAGATGCCCAAGGACAGAAAGCAATAAAAGAATCTGTTGCAAGTATCTGTCTAGGGCCATCTAATTCAGTTGATATTGCAATGCAAGAAGGACAATTTCCATTTTCATTTACAAATTTGTGTGATAATAATGCTTTAGATTCTATAAAAGGAGGGATTTCGGAAAAAGTCACAATGTCAATATGAGAATGATCAATCTTTGTTCCGCATTCATTTCCATTATTAATATAGACAGATACATAAGTAACTTTTTTTTGAGTATATAACCACCTTATTCTATCTTGCAAAACTAAAAGCACATTACACCATTGATCAACTGAAATTTGGGAGAAATTCTGATTATGGTGTGGTGTAGCTACTAGAATCTGATGGTAGCCGTACGCTGGTTCGCTATAGAGAGGTTTATCAGTATAGAGAGTTGAATTATGTGGAACAATAATTGGTTTATTACTATTAAATACTCTTACACTCCAGTCGTTAATTATGTTTCCTTCAGAATCAGATAAACGTTGGAGAATTCCGCTTTTAATAACAAGGGACACTATTGCAGGTTGTGTATAATTTTCGTTACCAGGACAGTAAGGGCAAATTGTTACTCCCGTATTTTCATTACGTGTTTCTTCATGATAATTAGGGTATATCACAAATTTATCCATAACATAGTCCTTTCTTAATTCTCCCAAGGTAATTTTCTTTTTTAACGTCATGGTTTCCTTTAATTAAAGGTTCTGAAAAAAATTTAAAAAAATTAACCATTATTTTATTCAATTATTATTTATCTATACCTAGAATTATTTGGTAATTTTATATAGCAATATTTATTTACTTTTACAAGTTTTTATAATCAATAAGTTTAAAATATAGGTCATAACTTGATAAATTATTATGACATTGCCAAAAGGTTTCGGATCAAATGTAAGTAAAAATGGAAAAAGAAATTTTGATGAATGGTGGAATACTGTTCCAGCAGATTTAAAAGAAAAATCACGTAGAGGAGACGAAAATAACAAACCATTATTGAACCAAATTAATTATGTTCTTTTACATCTTCATTTAGCAGGAAAACATGATGCAAAGCCATCACATGAAGAACTAAAAGATTGGCTTCATAGCGGCCAAGTAGATGTATTGAGAGCAGCCGCACCCAAGAAGTAATATAATAATACTTTTATCTTTTTTTAAAATTCAAAGCAATTGATATTTTTTATCACTTTTAAACATCATTTTTAAAGTTACATTACAATCAAAATAAACGTCTGATACTCGAAAAATCGCTGAACTAAAGTATATAAAAAACCAATTATAAATGAACCAAAGTTGTAAAAATCTTCATTATTTATCAAATAGTAACTAATAAGCACGAATAAGAGGAATTTAATATAATATGAAGGAAAAATAAAAGATATTATTTGAATTCTTCTTCTAAAATTTTTTTCTTTTTACTTAATTGGAAAATTTTATCTGTATATGCTAAAGCTTTCCTTCTAGGTTCCTTAAAAACCATAGATTGAATCAATAAGTGATTTTCAGGAATCACCATTCCTGTTTGATCATCTGAATATAAAATTTTAAGAACATCGTCTTGGCTTCTCATCACCTCCTGATGAATATGAACCATATTTGTATCGCCATGAATAAACCCCATTTCAAGCGCCTTTTTTCTTACGTCAGCAGTTCCCTTTGCAGAATTTAAAATGGATACACCAAATTCCTTCTCAAAGGAATCTAAAATTTCATTTTTTGAGGGAGCTTTGTCTTTAAATCTAACAAACATTTGATGCAGATGCATCATTCTTGAAGGTGCTTTATATGAATCTACAAATAGATTTACATCAGGAAGGAAAGATTTTACATCGTCCTGATGATGAGGACTTTTATCCCATTCTATAGAATCTTTTACATCTTTTGCATCTTCTAAATCAGCCCATCTTCTAATTAATGTGACATCATATCTAATAATTCTATCACCAAAGTTTTCGATCAAAGGTTGCATTACTCTTCCCATGCCGGAGACATTACAACTTCCTTGGATAACATAGGATTTATCTACTACTTTGTCGTAATTAACCCTCGAATTATGAATAACATCTGCAACAGAGTATTTGCCTTCTCTATCTTCTCCACCTTGAAATATCGCCATTTTTTTCATAGGTAAATAAAATTTTTGTTTATTTGCAAATCCTACACCTTCTTTAGATGCATCTATTATAACATCACTTTGTTCAATAGCTTCTTCAATATAACCACTGAACTCCAGTTTTTTATTATTAAAATCTTTTTCAATAGTTTGTGGTATAAAGACTTTATAACCATTGGAAACAGCTTCCTTTGCTCTTTCATCAGCACTATATTTCGCTATACCAATCAAATTTACTTTTCTATCTAAGCTAAATGCTGTAGCCAATCTTCTTCCAATATTACCATAACCATTAATGAATAATTTAACCATTTCAACCACTAAAATCTTCTTTAAACTATTGAATTAAAAGTATTATATATTTTATTTTTATTTTTCATTTAAATAAAGTAAAATATTCAGTTCATTATCATTGTATTTCATATTTGAAATGTTTAAATGAGTTTATAATTAAGTATATTATCTAAAAACAAATGAAAATTTTAATTATTGATAATTATGATTCTTTTGTTTATAATATTGCGCAATCTCTAGGCCAAAGTAATATAAAGACTTTAGTGTACAGGAATGACAAAGTTACTCTTAATGATATTAGAAGGATGAATGTAGACGCAATAATCATATCACCTGGCCCTGGAAACCCAGAAGATAAGAAATACTTTGGAATTTGTAAGAACATTATAAAAATATTAGGAAAAGAAATTCCAGTTTTAGGAATTTGTTTAGGACATCAAGGTATAGTATCAGCTTTTGGAGGAAAAATCATTAACGCAGGTAAAACTAGACATGGCAAAACAAGTAAGATATACTATAAAACTGATCCTTTATTTGAAGATGTCGAAAACCCTTTCAATGCTACTCGTTATCATTCACTTATAGCAGATAAAAAAACTTTCCCTAACTGCTTAGAAATAACAGCAAATTCAATAGATGATAATGAGATTATGGCTATAACTCATAAACAGCATCCTATCAAAGGAGTTCAATTTCATCCAGAATCAATACTAACAGGAGAAGGATTGAAAATATTGAATAATTTTATTTCATTTGTAAAAAAATGACACATGAAGAGGCTAATATAAAAAATTTTTCGGACAAGGTTTACTCTAAAGAAGGCTTATCTCTTAATGAAGCTAGGGAGTTATTTAGAAACATAATTGAAGGCAAAATCCGAAATTCTTATGTTACTACTATTTTAAGAGAAATTTCATTAAGAGGAGAAGCAGTTGATGAAATTCTTGCAATGATACAAATTATTAAGGAGAATTCTATAACTATTAGTCCTAATATCAAAAATAATCTGATAGATATTTGTGGTACTGGTGGTGATAAAATCAAAACATTTAACATTAGTACTGCATCTGCAATTGTTGCTGCCTCTGCTGGTTCAATTATAGCAAAACACGGGAATCGATCTGCCTCCGGTTTATGCGGTAGTGCTGATTTTTTAGAATATATTGGATTAGATCTAAATAATTCTCCGCAAATGGTATCATGGAATATTGAGAAATTAGGTATAGGATTTTTGTTTGCGCCTATTTTTCATCCAATTTTAAAAAACGTTTCTAAATTAAGGAAGAATATGGGTATAAAAACAATATTTAATATTGCTGCCCCATTATGCAATCCCTGTGACAATTTAACTGGTCAAATTATAGGAGTTTCTGATCCATTATTATTAAATAAATTATCTAAAGTTACTGAAAAAATAAATAAACAATTCTTCTTAATCCATTCAAATGACGGATTTGATGAAATTTCGAATACCGGAACAAACAATATAATATATGTTAACAAAGGAGAAATTAGGAAATTTAATTTAAATCCTATTGAGCTAGGAATACCCATTACTTCCATACACAATATTGCTATTAAAGATAAAGAGGAATCGGTCAGATTGACACTTGAATCTATATATGGTTTAGCTAGAAAAGATATTGAAGATATTGTAGTTTTGAATTCTGCCCCCATTTTAGTTTTATCGGATATTGCCAAAAACATCAAAGAAGGAATAGACATATCTCGATCTGCAATTAAAGAAGGAAAAGCAAGAAAAAAATTAGAAGAGCTAATAACATGTTATGGAGAAAAAGAAAAATTATTTGAAGTTGAAAAACTATTTGATATAATATAACAATTTATCTTTTTAAAATCGAACAAATTGTATTTAACCATTTAAACATTTGTGTTAAAAATAAATACAAAATCTTTAGAAATAAATGACTGTATTGAAATCATAAATTGAGAATTATTATTATTAGACTTTGAAATAGCCATGATTAATTAGGATTTGTTAGTGGGACTAATTCATATTCTCACCAATCACTATAATAATTTTATATTATAATAGTTTAAAAAAACTTGATTTTTCAATAGGATTACAATACAACTAATCTAACTAACAAAAATCCATAGTTTTTGTTATTCCCTTTATTTTATTTATAACCTGTATATCATGCTCTAATGCAAATGCTTATATGAGTTTATAAAAGTAAATACACTATTGAGTTTTCAATTTAATACATTAGAAGATAAATCAAATATAATATTAAATAGAAGAGAATTGAGAATTTCCTTAAAAAATGCAGCAGGAAAAATAAGTAAAATAGAATTAATAAAGATATTATCAAAAAATTTTAATGTAGATGAAAAGAAAATCTTTCCCATTTCATTGTATGGTGAAAAAGGCAAAACAGACATCAATGCCACTATATTTATCTATGAAGATTCAGAATTAGCAAAAAGTCATCTTCCAAAGTATAGGATACTTAGAAAACTCTCAGGGGAAGATAGAAAGAAAATAATTGATGAAGAAAAAGCTGCAAAGTTGAAAGCTAAGCAAGCTGCTAAGGCAGAATCCAAATAAAAAAGGTGAAATAAATGGCAGATAAAAAAAATGATAAAGATTCTCAAGTATACAAGTTCTTTAAAGTACAAAGTAACATAGTAGAACGCATCAAGAGGGATTGTCCCAGATGTGGAAAAGGAGTGTTCATGGCCGCTCACAAAGACCGACATACTTGTGGAAAGTGTGGATTCACCGAATTTATTCAAAAAAAATAACTTAATTTGAAATTACTTTATTTATTACATTACTTTTCTAAAGACATTAATTTTTCTCTTAATTTTGGATTAAGTGAAAAATTCAATATATATTCAACTGGGATTTTGATATTGTTATCTTCTATCTTAATTTTTCTAATTGGAAGTCCTGCATTAACCCATTTTTGAACTACTCTTTTTTCTAAAGTTGAATCCTTAAATCCATCTTCAAATTTATTTGTTATATAATGTAACAATATTTTATCATTATTAAAGACTTTTTTTGCATCCACTAAATGATTCTGGTCTTCATATATACATTCATAAAAATTATTACTTCGGTTATCTGATAGTATATCCATTCTGTTTATTTTAGACAACAAATGAAGATAATGTAAAAATTCATGTCCTAATATAGCATAAATAGAACTCTTTGTTCCATAAGCAACTAAAGGCGCCATAATTTGAATTATAATATTTAATTTGTTATCAAGGCCTATTATTGGAATAGTCCTTGCAAACAATACTCCATATTCTGTTACATCAAGTGACGAATATGAAACAAGTAAATTAGGTTCTATGTAAAAAAATGGAAATTTTATATTTGTGGTATACTCAATACGGCGTATACCTTCTTTTACAATTGTAAAGCCTTTAAAAATTAAATTATATAGTTTATTAGAAATTTGATTATCTAAATATCCTAATTTAACTTTGTATAGAGGATCAATTTCCATTACTATTAAAAATTACCCGTTTTATATAAAAAAATTACGAAATTGAGACATCCAGGATATCAAATTTTAAACATTCACATTGATTTTTTAGTTTTAATGATATATTAGGTTCCATGAATGTCCTTCCTTCAATAAATTGTCTTAAAAAAAGACCACTATCGCATTCTAAAATAATTATAAAATGAAATGGATCAAGTTTTTTAAATTTAATATTATAAATTTTTTTATAGAGGAATTTTGACTTGTAATAATAACGTATTATAGAATTATTTAATTCCTTTAGACTTATAAGAGAAAAATTACTTATTGGATTAGCTGTTTTTACAAAGATTTTATTTTTAACCCTAAAATGTAGATTTACATATTCTAGAAAATCTTTTTTTTCTATAATTTTAAAATATAATCCATTGTGGATAAATATCTTATTTAATTTAACTTTTCTTTGCCTGGGATTTATAATGTGAATATAAAAAAGTCGGCCCTTTCCCAATACTTGACTATTGTCATCTTCGCTTCCGCTCCAGGTAAAAATCATGCGATCCGATTTAATACATCTTGACAAAGTTTTTTGTATAATCATTTCGATTGATTGTTTTTTTTGTAGGGCAAAATTTGAATTATCTTTTGATAGAGATTCTATATCATTTTTTTCCTTTTGAGTTAACAATTTTGTCTTTTTATATTTACCAATCAAATAAAAAGAACGAGATATAGTTTTAATAGAATAATCATTACTATTGGAAATAAATAAATCTATTTTAATATCGGGGTTAATAAGATTCATTTTTTTTTTTGATCGAGATTTAAATTTCCTCCTTATATTGAAATTAAAAGAAGATTTTATATTTTCGATATCTTTTAACTTATAAAGTGACCTAATATAATCTTCTTTATCAAACATAAAATATGGTAAAGAGGTTCCAATTGAAAATGAATGATAATCATATTTTTCTTGAAAATCAACAATATAAAATATCCTCTGTACAATTTCGTCAATCTTGTAAAAAATTCCTTGACAAATAAAACAATCACTAATGGCTTTTCTATTATCATGTTTTTGATCAGGAAAATTTCTTCTTAGACAGAAATAACATAATGAAGAGTAAAAATTAAATGTTTTTAAATTTTTTAGATATTTTGATTTAACCAAAACCAAATCTTCTCAACATGCCATGCATTTGTCTCCCTTTTGCTTGTTTCATCATTGTTTTTGAATTATTATATTGTTTTATCATATCTTTTACCTCATGTTCTGTAATGCCAGAACCGCGAGAAATTCTTTTTCTCCTAGAATCATTAATGCTATTAGGATCTTTTTTCTCGTCTTTTGTCATTGATTGTATTATATATCGCCATTTCTCGATTTTTCCTTGCAATACATCTAATTGTTCATCTTTTACCATTCCAGATAATCCAGGTAAATTTTCTATAACATTCCTAAATCCCATTTTACTAACATTTTCCATTTGAGAATAAAAATCCTCAATGGTCATTCTACCTCCCAAAAGTCGCTTAGCTTGGTTTTCGTCTGCTTCTAGTTCTAAGCTTTTTGCCATATCCAAAAGGGCTTTGATGTCCCCCATTCCAAGCAATCGTCCAACAAATCTTGTTGGTGAAAATAATTCTAAATCATCCAAACGCTCACCTGTACCAATAAAAACAATTTTTCCTCCAGTAGCAGCTGATGCTGCTAAAGCACCTCCACCTTTTGCTGTTCCGTCTAATTTTGTTATAACTATTCCTCCAATTGGAGCGGCATCATGAAATGCTTTTGCTTGACTATATGCTTGCTGTCCTATGGTTCCATCTATAACTAAAAGAACCAAATCAGGCTTAGTAACCTGGTGTATTTCATTCATCTCTTCAAGTAAGCCAGATTCTTCTTTATGTCTACCTGCTGTATCAATAATAATTATATCATAATCTTGAGAATCATAATAATGTAACCCATTTTTTACTATTGAGATTGGATTCTTATTTTCTTCTTCTCCGTACACTTCAACTTTAATCTTTATACAATTCATTTTTAATTGGGTTAAAGCGCCGGGTCGCCAAGTGTCTGCTCCAATTATTCCTACTTTATATCCATGTTTTGAAAGCCACCTAGCAATTTTAACAGTACAGGTAGTTTTACCACTTCCTTGGATTCCTAACATCAATATTATATTTTTTTTACCTGGTTGAAAATGCAAAGAATCTTCTTGGATTGATTGAGCTTTTTCTACATTAATAATTTGGTCACCACTATAACCCAAAAGAGAAGAAATTTCATTATATAAAATTGTAATAATATGATCTTTTTTTGTTAATCCTTTAGGAGGCTGCTCATTCAATGCTCGTTCTTTAAGATTTTTTGTTATAGAAAGAACGAGTCTTACATTCACATCTGATTGTAATAGTGATCTTTGAATATCTTTACATAGTGAATCTATAAGTTCTTCATTAATATCAGACGCTCCAACTATTTTCTTTAAAGCACTTCTCAGACCTGTTCGAAGATTATCTAACATTTACTTGTCTAATAAGACAATATCCGATATTTCTACTATACCTCTTTGTCCATCCCACTTTGTCTTTGATTTTCTAATTTCTAACCTTTTTCTGAAAATTGGACAATCTAGAACGAGTGTTTCTGCTTCACCTCCTTCAAAAGAAATGTTAAACCCATACTTTTTACTCAACAAAATTAGGTTTTGCAGATTTATTGGTGTTATATTAGTTCCCAGCCAATTAGCCTCGAGACCCATTGCAGATACTCCAATGATTTGAATTGTAAAATTATTAGTTAGTAATTTATTCATATAATCATACTGATCAATTTGCCATAATGGTGAAATTAGTTTTAAACCGTGTTTTTCGCAGATATTATAAAATTTATTTTTTTGGAAGTTTGAACTTATTCCTCCATGGACAATTCCATTTAACTGAAATTCATCTTTTGCTTTTTCAATTAAATGATCTAACTCTTTGTATTCCTCATCGATTGAAGACGAATAAATTTTTTTTGTAATAATAGGAATTTGTAATACTTGAGATTGGATCTTGGTAATCCATATATTAGGATAATGAAATAAATAACTATCTTCGGAATGGGGAATTAAAGTTAATAGACATTTAATTGTTAGTCCCCATTGTTTAGCCAAATATAAAGAAAAAGTGCTATCCTTTCCTCCAGAAAATAAACAACCGACATCCAAATACAAACTTTAATCAGTTACTGATATTTAATATATTCAAAAAATTCAAAGATTAAGTTATATTTTTAAATATATTTAGAGGGTTCAGCTATTTCGGGAAATAGCCTTACTAATTTATCGTGCTTTTCTAGAAAATTAAAGCCTATTTGAGTAGTTCTATATAATCCAGTAATTTTTGAGTATTCTACAAGTCCACTTTTTATAGCCAATGAGAGGTAACGAATAACTTGAGAGTGAGATACAGAGGCCTTATTCATTATAGTAGTTTGATATTCCCAATTATATTTTGTACAACGAAGAATTGATGCAATTACTTCTATATCTGCACGGTTTTTCATATAATTCGAGCATCCTCCATTTTCTATGCTGAGGTCTCTCAATTACTTAAAATAAAAAAACATTTGACAATTAATCGAGACAAAATGGTTTGTAAATTTTATAACCATAAAGTAAAAGCAACACCTCAGTAACTCATAATCTTCTTCACTTACAATGTATCAGACGGCTCTTCCTTTACTTCATCGGTGTTTGAATTGGTTATTATTATTCTACAAATTATTAATAAAAACATTTGCAAGAATACTTAATAAATCAAAATTCCATAACTTTTCAATTTTTATTATCCTTATCTTTTTAATTAGGCATGGTATCTGCTAGAATAGTAAAAACAAACGATCCACTTGTTATTGAAGATGTCAATGTACCAAAGCCTAAGAATCTACAGGTTTTAGTTAGAGTAAAAGCAGCAGGAATTTGCCATAGTGATTTGCACTTATGGGAAGGTGGTTATATGGGCGCTGGAGGAAAATTTATGAAAGTTGAAGACAGGGGAGTACGTTTTCCTTTAACACCGGGCCATGAAGTTTCTGGAATTATTGAAGATATAGGAGAATCAGTTCTACATTTTCAAAAAGGTGACAAAGTATTAGTATATCCCTGGATAGGTGATCAGGTATGTCGTTCATGTAAAGCAGGTGATGAGCATTTGTGTGAAGCACCCCAAACTCTTGGAATATATCAAGATGGAGGTTATTCAGATTTGATCTTAGTTCCTAATTACAAGTACCTTATTAAATTACAAGAGATAGATTTTAACTCATCGGCCTCTCTTGCTTGTTCCGGACTAACTGCATATACTGCTATTAAAAAATCTGCAGCAATGCCTGGAGAGAATTTAGTGATTATTGGTGCAGGAGGATTAGGACTTATGGCAGTTCAAATTGCCAAAGCTATAACAAATGCGACCATCATAATTATGGATGTAGATGATGAAAAATTAAAAGAAGCCAAAAAATTCGGAGCAGATCTAACAGTAAATTCTATGTCTTCGGATCCTATCAAGGCAGTCAAAGATATAACTAATGGAAAGGGTTGTGAAGTAATAGTAGATTTTGTAAACAACAATAAAACAGCTCCTACAGCTATTGAGGTTCTGAGAAAGAGGGGAAGATATATCATGGTAGGCCTTTTTGGCGGCTCATTAGAATTAAATTTGCCTCTTGTTCCCCTTAGAGCTTTCACTATCACCGGTGCATATACTGGAGGATTTAATGATTTAGTAGAATTGGTATCTCTGTTTAAAGCTGGCAAAATCAATTCAGTAGTATCTAAACAGTATAAATTAGAAGAAGCTAACAAAGCTTTGGAAGATTTGAAAAATCGTAAAATTCTAGGCAGGGCTGTTTTTAATCCTTAAATTTTTGTATCCCGCGAGCAGGATTTGCTCCATAATAACTACATCGTTATCGTGTTTGAGCCTGCGACAATTCGGTTTCTGAATTAATGTTAGCCTGATAGGCTGAAAATTCGGTTAGCTAATTTAGCCAACTACTACAGCCGAAAGCTCTACCAGGCTGAGCTATCGCGGGATGTTTGTTTGTTGTACTTATGATATATAATTGTGACTCATATCAGAATTAGAATTAAACAATTATAAAAGATACTTGGAAATATTAGATGAAGAATAAGATATTATTTTATCAACACCCGCTCTTTTTAGTGAATAAATTAAATTTAGAATAAAGTAAGTCTCATCTAATAATCCAATTTTAGATGCAGCTTTTATCATAGAATACTCTCCTGATACAATTTGAACAACTATCGGAATTTTATAAAGTTTTTTTATTCTATATACAAGATCAAGGGAAGATATTGCAGGTTTAATCATAACCATATCAGCTCCCTCATAGATATCCATTTCAATTTCTCTATGAATTTGTCTTGGATTATTATAAGATACTTGGTATGTAGATTTATCTATTTCATTAGCGCTAGTATCAAAAAAAGTTTCTGATCTAAAGGGTTTATACAAGGAAGAAGATTGTTTTGCAGAAAATGAAAGAATTTTTATTTTATTATAACCATTTTCATCGAGTATTTCTCTAATTTTTTTGACTTGTCCATCCATCATAGAAGATGGTGCAACAATATCTACTCCTGCTCTTGCATGACTCAGTGCAATCTGAGATAGTAATTCAATTGTTAGATCATTATTAACTACTTTTTTATCCTTTTCTAATAATCCACAATGACCTGTTTTATTATATTGACATACACAAACATCAGTTATAACAGTAATTTTATTTCCAAAATTTGATTTGACCAATTGTAAAGATTTTTGTACTACTCCATTTTTGGAAAATGATGATTTTCCTCTATCATCTCTTAATCTTGGTATTCCAAAAAGAATCAGAGAATGTATTCCATTGTCAACAATCTCATCTACTATCTGGATAATCTTATCATATGATATTTTGAAAATACCAGGCAGATAAGATAGTTCCTGAAAATTGTTATTTTCGTCAACGAATAATGGAAATATCAAATCGTTTTTTTTCAAATTAAATTTTTTTGAAAATTCGCAATAAATATTATCAAATCTCAACATTTACTTCTTCCAATTAACTATTGTGTATTTCATTGTTTTGCAAAATATATTATCTTTTATCTATTGGATCATTATCATCACCATTATTATTATTTAACGTCCATGGGAACCATCTTCCAATAATTTTGCCCCAATCAATTCTAAGATATAAGAATATAATTAAAATTAATATGCTAATACTAACTCCAACACCTATATACAGATATATTGGATCAGTATTCTCTGAAGTCAATACGTCCACTACAGGTCTTCCTAAAAACACACTACCAAATACAATAAATTCATTTAGAATGAATTTCCCACTAAATGTAGCTATAGCAAATTTGGCTGGATTATATTTTGCTAATCCAAGAGGAATATACACCAGATCATCTGGAATAGGAGTCAACGCCGCAGCAAATGCACCAGGCCATCCATATTTTGATAGCAGTCTTTGAAGAGGAAGCATTCTTTTTTTTGTTTTTGAACTTAAGATATTTCTTCCATAATAGCTAACATAAAAAATTATTAACTTTGCTATTACTGCCCCCAATGCACTTGAAAGAGATACTAAATGAGGATCAAGGTTTTGGTTAATTCCTGCTGTAAATAAAACAGGAAAATAAGGAACAGGAATAAAGAGGATTATGCTAGCAAAAAATGTAATGATTAAGATTCCAATATATCCATACTCTTCATATCCAAAGTCAAAAAAAGAGAGTATTTCATTAATTCCATCCAAATATTGACCCTCCTATTTGATTATTTTTTGTGTTATTTAAGTCAATAATTTCAATTTAAAATAACTAGGTGTAAGTACTCATTTTTCGATGGTTATAAACAGCGCATCTTACAAGCAGAAGGATTAATACGCTTTAGCAAAGATAACAGTTTTTTTAGAATGTGCATTGCAAAATATACATTTATTTTCTGAATCTGATTTATCAAATGGAATAAGCCTAATATCTGCACCTGTATCATTTTTTATGCTATTTTCACATTCTTCTTTTTCACACCAATCTGCAAGAATAAATCCACCTTTTTCCTTTAAGATTATCTTCATTTCTTCATAGTTAGAAGTTTTTATGATATTATTATCTTGTAATTCTTTAGCTTTATCAAATAGCAAATTTTGAATTTGGTCAAGATAGAAGTAAACACGTTCAGAACAATCTTCTCTATTAATTGATATTTTTTCGCCTGTATCTCTTCTTACAATTTCTAGATTTTTATTTTTTATGTCTCTTATTCCAATATTAATTCTCAATGGAACTCCTTTAATTTCCCAATCGTTAAACTTCCAGCCTGCAGTATATTCTTCCCTATCATCAAGAATAACCCTAAATTCCCTTTTCTTCAGTTCAGTCAATAATTTTTTTGATTCTTCGATAACTACATCTCGTTCTTTGTTCTTAAAAATTGGGACTATTACTAATTGAATAGGAGCAATTTTAGGTGGTAAGATTAATCCTTTATTATCTCCATGCATCATAATTAATGCTCCTATTAGTCTCCATGATAGTCCCCATGAAGTCTGCCACCCAAAATATTGTTTTGAATCGCGACCTAGAAAACGGATTTCAAAAGGTTTTGAAAAATTTTGCCCCAAATTGTGAGAGGTAGCCATTTGTAATGCTTTTCCATCAGGCATCATAGATTCGAGGGTGGTTGTGTATAATGCTCCAACAAATTTTTCTTTTTCTGTTTTTATTCCTTTAATAGTTGGAATAGCCAGGAAATTTTCTATAATACATTTATAGTAGTCCAAGATTAAGAATACTTCTTCTTCAGCTCCTTTACTGTTTTCATGTACAGTATGACCTTCCTGCCAAAGAAACTCCGAGTTTCTTATGAAAGGTTTAGTAGCTTTGATTTCTGCTCTTAATGCGGAATTCCAAAAATTAATTTTTAATGGAAGATCTCTATAACTCATTATCCATTTTGAAAAAATTTGATAAGCAAGAGTTTCGGAGGTAGGCCGTACTGCTAATTTATCTGATAAATCATTGTTTCCTGCTTTGGTGACCCAAAAAACTTCAGGAGTAAATCCTTTAAAATGTTCCTTTTCTTTTGATAAAAGACTTTCTGGAATAAGGATAGGAAGAAATCCATTCTGATGGCCAGATTCTTGTAATTTTCTATCTAAAGATTCTTTTATTATTTCCCAAATTCTATATCCATATGGTTTAAGTATAATAAAACCCTTCACCGGAGAATAATCTATTAGTCCTGCTTTGGTCACCACTTGAGTATACCATTCACTAAAGTCAACTTCTTTTTTAGTTGTTATTCCTATTTCTTTTAATTCCGACAAAAAAATCCCTTAATTTGATTAAACGATTATAATGGTTCACCACGACAATATACTTTTCCAGATATTCTACTATGAAAATTCTTGCACACATAACAGGGGACAAAAGAGATTTCTTTTTCTAAAACAGGACAATCAACAGACTCCATTTTCATCCTTTTGAGCATCTTAGGACTAACGCCTTTTAATTTCAATTTTCCTTTGTCATCCATCATTCCAATACTTTTTAATTCATTTTTTATATCTTCACTAAGCCTGATGGCTTTATCTGTTAATTTCACTGGAACAACATATTTTGTATTAATAGTGGTATCAGTATCAGCAATAGAATTAGATTCACTCATGTATTTACTTTCTAACATAGAATATATGATGGTTCCTATAATAATTAAAAAAATTAAAATAAATTACTTTATTAGGTTATAGTAATAAGTTGAATGCAGAAATTTCAATTTCAATTAAAGACAATTTAATAAATGAAATTTTCGAAAGATGTCAAGACAATAAGGCGATTTCAAAAGACGAAGCTCTATATCTTTTGGAATATAATGATATTACTCCAATTTTGAATCATTCAGCATTTTTAAAAGCTAATTTCAAAAAAGAAGTTATTACGTATTCTAGAAAAATTTTTATAAATATAACTAATCTATGCAGAGACTTTTGTTCATATTGTACGTATAGGAAAAATCCTTTTGAGTCATCATCAATAATGATGAAGCCAGTAGAAGTAATGAATTTAGCAAACATAGGCAAAAGATATAGATGTACAGAAGCATTGATTGTTGCAGGGGAAAAACCAGAAGACCGATACAAAGAGGCGAAGGAATGGTTAAAACATCTAGGATTTACTTCTTTAGTAGAATATGTAATTGACATATCAGAAAAAATTGTAAAAGAGACAGGATTATTACCTCATTCTAACCTTGGCAATATTACAAAAGAAGAAATGAAATTACTCAAAGTCCATAATGTGAGCTTAGGCGTGATGCTAGAGTCTTCAAGTGATAGGCTGATTCAAAAAGATATGGCTCATGAGTTTGCACCAAGTAAAAATCCTAAAAATAGATTAGAAGTAATTAAAAATGCAGGAAGAATGAAAATACCTCTTACAACTGGTCTTTTGATTGGAATTGGTGAAACTAAAGAAGAAATAATAAATGACATTTTTCTTTTAAAACAAATTAACAGTGAATTTGGACATATTCAAGAGATAATTTTACAGAATTTTCAACCAAAAATAAATACTAGAATGCAAGATTTTCCTTCGCCAACAAAAGATTATTTTCTTAAAATAGTATCTCTCGCACGATTAATAATGCCTGATATGAATATTCAAATACCACCAAATTTATCTCCTGGATATTATAGTAGATATTTAGACGCCGGGATTAACGATTGGGGAGGAATATCGCCAGTAACAATCGATCATGTAAATCCTGAATTTTCATGGCCAAAAATAAAAGAATTAAAAAACATAACTGAATCAAAGAATCAAAAATTAAGAGCAAGATTACCAGTATATCCTGAATTTATACACAAAGAAGGATTTATTTCTACAGAGTTAAGAAATTATATAGAGAATTTTATTGATGTAGATAGATTAGTGAAAGAGGAATATTTAAATGAATTTTGATCATATTTTAAAATACATCGATCCTATTATTTCAAGTATAATAAATAAAGTGATGGAAGGAAATAACATATCAGAATCCGAAACACTAGAATTATTCAATACCCGTGGATTAGAATTGAATTTGATTGTTACTGTTGCAAATTATCTTTGTAAAAGAAAAAAAGGAGATCTTGTAACATATGTAATTAATCGAAATATAAATTTCACAAATGTTTGCATTAAAAGATGTGGTTTTTGTGCTTTTAGTAGAGATTTTAGAGAAGAAGAAGGATACTATTTACCTATTGAAGAGATTATAAGAAGAGCAAAAGAGGCAGAAAAATTAGGAGCAACGGAAATATGTATACAAGCTGGACTCCCTCCAAAAATGGATGGCTATTTATATATAGATATATGCAAAGCAATTAACAAAGAGCTTCCGAATCTCCATATCCATGCGTTTTCACCAGAAGAAATCCTATACGGTGCAAAAAGATCTAATTGTTCTATAGAAAATTATCTACAAATGCTTAAGGAGGCAGGTTTAGGTAGTATTCCTGGGACGGCTGCAGAGATATTAGATCAGGAAATAAGGGATACAATTTCTCCCGGAAGAATATCTGTAGAAGATTGGATAAAAGTTATTAAATATGCACATTCAATAGGAATCACTTCTACCTCCACCATTATGTATGGACATATAGAATCTTATTTAGATATTGTCAAACACTTAGCAATTTTAAAGAATATTCAAAAAGAGACTAATGGATTTACAGAATTCGTTCCATTGAGTTTTGTTCATAGTGAGGCACCTATGTACAATAGAAACCTTATTAAAAATATCAGAAGTGGACCTACAGGTGAAGAGGTATTAAAAATGCATGCAATTGCAAGAATTTTTCTGAATAACCACATAGAGAACATTCAAGTATCCTGGGTAAAAGAAGGTCCAAGAATGGCACAGATCTTATTAGAAGCAGGAGTAAACGATTTTGGTGGTACATTGATAAATGAAAGCATTTCAACATCTGCTGGAGCCTCTTTTGGTCAATTATTAAAACCTAAAGAAATTAGAAATTTAATTCATGGTATAGGAAAAATACCAGCCCAGAGATCGTCAAAATACAACATCATTAAAAAGTTTTCAAAAGACGATTATATGAATGAAGAATTGCTTGATCAATCAAATCCCCAAGATTTCGGATCCTATAATGAATTAATAAAACTAGATAGTTTTAGGTTCAAAAGGATTTGAATAATCAATGCTTTTATTTTTTCTTTAAGGTTTACATAATTAAATAGAAAACTATTCTTAGTGGTAAGATTTATCAATAGTAAAATACGACCATTAAATCTGTAATTATCGGTGTCAAATTCTGTGGAAAAGTCTTTTAAATGGAAAACGTTAGAGCATAATGGAGTAGCTTTTCCTCCTAGTCATATTTTAAAAGGAATAAGTATCTATATTAATAATGAAAAGCTAATTCTTAATAACGAACAAGAAGAAATAGTATATGCATGGGCAAAAAAGAAAGATACTCATTATATTAAAGATGATCTTTTCCAAAATAATTTCTTAGATGATCTAAAAAAAATATTGCCACAAAAATTTCAAAATATAACTAACATAAATGAAATTGATTTTTCTGATGCTTTTAAATTTGTTGATAATGAAATGAAACAAAAAATAATAGAAAAAGAGAGAATTCAAAATTTAAACAAAGAAGAAAAAAAGAAGTGGTTAGATACAAAAAAACAAGAAAGAGAGAAACTTAAGAATTTCTACGGAAAGGCACGTGTAGATGGATTTGAAGTGGAAGTTGCGAACTGGCTAGTTGAACCTCCGGGGTTATTTATGGGAAGAGGACTCCATCCACTTAGAGGAAGATGGAAACCTCGAATAACACCACAAGATGTAATTTTGAATTTAGGTGAAGATGCTCCTGTTCCTGAAGGAGCATGGAAAAGTATTGTACATGATCATTCATCGACATGGCTTGCCACTTGGACAGAAAAATTAACTGACAAAAGAAAATATGTATGGTTACATGATTCAGCATTTTTAAGACAAAATACGGATAAAGAAAAATATGACAAAGCTGTGAAATTAGAAAAATTTGCATCTAAAGTTCAAAAGGAAATAATTAACAAAATGATTAACGCAAAAGATTTGAATCAACGCAAAATAGCAACTGTTTGTTATCTAATACTTAAATTAGCAATGAGAGTTGGAGATGAAAAAGACAAAGATGAAGCTGACACCGTTGGAGCTTCTACCCTCAGAGTAGAGCATATTAAATTTCCCGAAAAAGATGGAAAAAGGTACATAGAATTCAATTTTCTTGGAAAAGATAGTGTCCCATGGCAAAAAACAGTAGAAATTAATTCTATAGACACAAAAGGATTATATGATAATCTTAAATTATTTATGAAAAACAAAAGAAACGATAGTGAAATTTTTGATAATGTAAATTCTTCAAAAGTTAATGCCTTTTTAAGAAAAATAGATCCGACGAATGTTCCAGGGTTAACTGCAAAAGTATTTCGAACTTATCTTGCTACAAAAATAGTAAAAGAAGCATTAAAAAATCCTCCACTGGATGTTAATAAACGAGGATCAGAATCTAAAAAAATTTATGTTGCAAAAATTGCAAATTTAAAAGCAGCTATTGCCTGTAATCACAAGAAAGGAATTGATCCTAATAATCCTGCAAGCAAAAAAGCATTAGAACGGTTTGCAGAATCAATAAGCAAAAAAGAAGAGGCTATAGAGAAAATAAGAAAGGATATACTTTCTAATAAATGGAGAACGGAAAAACAGAAGAAAAAATTAGAATCTAGAATTGAAAAAATTCAATACCAATTAAAATTACAAAAAGAAACCCGTGATTATAATTTGGGAACGTCATTACGAAATTATATTGACCCTAGAGTTATGAAAAATTGGTTGGACTACGTAGAATTAGATTGGAAAAAGATCTATACAACTACATTACAAAGAAAGTTTAAATGGATTGAATCACCTTAAGTATGTAAAATTCTAAAAAAACCGAACTCCTTTTTTATATCTTTTAAATATTATTGTTTTATTTATTGGTTTTATTCATACCACTATTGTGAGAATAGCTTTTGAAATGATCATATTAATAGAATATATATCACAATTAAAATAACATGAATGTAACGCTGCTGAGCTTGCCGGAGTGGCTCAGCTTGGTTAGAGCGTTCGACTCATAATCGAAAGGTCGCGGGCTCGAATCCCGCCTCCGGCATAGATTCCTCGCCTCGAATCCACTTCAGTAATATAAAGAGGCCATTGTAATAGAAGATTTTGATTTTAAAAGTTTACCATATAATAAAAAGCAACAATCTCAAAGTATAAAACAATATTTCGACATGAGAGATCTCTATAATAGGAAAGCGAGAAGGGAATAATAGATTGATAGAATAATATAGATCATGATGGGAAATGATAAAAGAGAATGATTTAAAATTTGTAAAAAATTAGGCAAGGAAAAGAACAGAATATTTTTAACTATTATAAGATGTATTACTACATTACTTCAATTAAGATACCAAATTGTACATTATTCTTCTATGGTCACAAAATATGATATAAAATTACTTTTTATCAACATCAATTATGTAATATCTTAGTTTGAAATTAATTTGATTTAGACTAACTATTTTCAAATTAGATTGTTTATTTTTTTTTTTGAAATAAGAAGTAGTAGTAGTAAAGATATAGGATTCAAACTACAAAAAGGTTTTTTATTCCTTCAACTATGTATTCTACAGCAATTGCAGCTATTATAACAGCAAATACTCTCGATACTATCATAGATCCTCTATTACCAAGAACTTTGTAAATTGGATTAACCAAACGTAAAATAACATATGTAATTGCTAGTACAACTATAATTGAAAGAACTGTAATTAAAAATCCAGAAGTTTGATATAATATTATTACA
>DASVFI010000071.1:0-5629 GCA_036380115.1 Nitrososphaeraceae archaeon
GTTCTGGAAATCGTAATGTAAATCTTTTAATGAGAAGGTGCTTAGAACCTGATTCTATCGCTTTGATAAAGCCAGTTGCTGTTGATGCTTTTTTAATAATTGATGATGACATTAATTATTGTAAACCTCCTGCTGGAGTAAAAAACTATTTACATCAATAATCCCTGTTAGATTAGTCTGTAAAATTAAGATATTGTTCATATCTATTATATAACGTAGCCTGCTAAGAACGTTTCCTACTTGTATTAAATATCTTGCAATTTCTGTTCTCTGCAATAGGTTCAATCAATTCTAGCAGCATTTATCTTTTCCATTATATGATAAATCACCCAGAGCTAAAACTAGTTCTGTATCTTGCTCTATGATATTTTCTACAGTATCTTATGCTTCGCCAGTGCAGTCCCAATCTCCTATAGCTACAAAATTAAAATTAGAAGATACATTGGCTGTAAGATGAGTAGATGCATTAAACGTTTTAGAGCTTGCTTCTTTACCATGATTTTTATTTTCATGAAATTCTTATAATTTGGACAAATAAACATCATTCTTTGTATTTTTTATTTGACTACTTTTGTGTATTTTGATAAATATTATCTTCTTCTATATATTCACTAATGCATTATGGCAATGGAAATACTTATTGTAAATAAAACCCGAAGAAGAAATACATTATAAGTATTATAATCAGAAATTGAAGCAATAGCTCCAATAAAAGCAATGATAGGAATTGAAGAAACAAGTAATTCATAGGAGAGATTAGTTAATGAATGGCGAATAGAAATTCTAGAACAAATATTCCTGTAAACATGAAGACGTTTGATTGATTCATAGAAAGTATTCAATTCAGAATTATCTACTTCTTTTAATGTGATGTCTTTACTTTCTCTTTCATAAATCTGTCCTACACGAGACCTCTATCTATTATTTATCATTTTTCTTTTTGTCTTCAGTTTTTTGTTTTTTTTTCCTTTCTCCTTTTTTTTATTGTTCTTTTGTTCTATTTTGAATTTTGATCTATCAAACTTTTTAGGTTTTGTTACAATACAAATAAGAGGTAAATAGTTAAAATTAGAGATTAAAAGAACAATTCTTAAATTTTTTTGTATTTGTACTTGTGCATTTATAATGACAGAGTAGTAAAAATAAATAGTTACAACTAATGAGAAAAGAAAAGCTTCTAGATTAGATTTAACTTCTGTCAATTTGGCTATACGGGATTTCTTTATAAATATTTTTGTATTCAAACCTTGCAAAGTATCTCTTACCGTTGGATATTTGTTTAGATCTTTTGACAGACGCTCAAGATAAGTTCTGTCACCATAAGGCATATTATTACACCAATCTGTTTTAAAAATATTGAAAGCCATTAGAATACCGTGTTCATTTAATCCTGCACTTAGCAGGTTTTGTAAAATAGAAAATACGGTGGGTTGAGATTCTATTACCTTTCGTTTTGAAGATATTTCACTCTCCAGATTAGAAATTTTGGTTATATTATCCCAGATATCTTTTTGTAAAGGCAGAAGGTCATTAAAATAGCAATTCATGCATCTAATGAATCGAATTTTGAGTTCCTTTTTATTTAGATTGTATTTTTTAGAAACATTTGAAAATGTTAGATGTAGATTTTTAATATCAGAAGCATTAAACCCAAGATTTTCCAATTTGTTTAGGGATTGTACTACTATTTGGTTTGATGCTATCTTCTTTTCATGACTGTCAAGTATGGCCTTTAAATTTTGAATACGTGATTCAAGCCCCTTTGACTCGTTATTTTTATTTTTAACTAGATCTCGATATTCATTTATACTTGAAAATTCGCTGAGGATTGTTAGAGGTCTGAAATGCAGATCATCAAAAATCCTTATAACATCTATTAACGGCTCCAAGATGTGAATAGAAATACCATGTTTCTTTAGTTCAGCTTTCGCATCCTTGAATAGCCTGAAATCTTTTTTCTCCTCTTGTATATCTTTTCTAAAGGATTCTAATTCTTCTTGTAAATCTTGGATCTCTTTTTTCTTCTCCTCTTTTTCATTATCCAGTTTTTGGATTTCGAGTTTTTTGTAATAAATCTCTGCATCTAGTTTAATCTTTTCTTGTTGTCTTTTCTTGATATTTTTTGGTATTTCATTTAATGAGTTTATCCCTGGATATGCATTTATAACTTCGACAAGTCTTGCAAGGTCAGCTGGTAATGATCTTTGTTCTTTATATTCATTATATAGTTTGTTTAAAAAATCAAAGAGGTGGTGCTCATCGATACCTAGTTGATTGAGTATGTTATTGATCCTTAAACCATTAGCGCATTGGATAGGTGATATTCCTGCCTTTTTTAATGCTAATCCCAATTTTCTAAGATTATTCGCATCAAAGGCACCAATACTATTTTGCCATTGCTCTATAATATTAGAAACCGAGCCTGTGCTAATATTAACTTCTGATGCTATTCTATCTCTGCTCTTGCCACTCATCCATGCATATATAATCGCTGATCTGATATGATCAGGAATCTTTATTTTCAATACATAAAAGTACTTAAAAAAAGGGGTATTTATCTATTTTGATTCTATTAATAGGACAAATAAATACTGTGAATTATAAAAGGCAATAAATTTTATTTTTCATAAAGTTATTGTTTTTCCTCTTGTACTCCCGTCATTTAATCATAATTTCCGTCAATTAAACCGTCAAATCGTCAATATTTTCGTCAAATTCAAATATATATAGAGGTATATAATGCTCTACTTTACTCATGAACTTTAACAATATTTCTTCTTTTTCGTTAAATGCATTTTTCTTGAAGCGATTTGGAATTCTATCTTCATTTTTGAGCATAAACCTTACCAAAACCTTATTCATAAATTATATTTTGTAAAAATGATGAATTGTAAAATATACAAATTTTCATAGAAATAGGTGAATTATATATAACACAAATAGAATTAAATATTTAATTGTCTTTTTTTATACATATTCCTTATTGCGTTTGATTAAACAAATAATAAATATTATATAAACTCAATAAAATTTTACAAATAACTTTCTTTGAATAGCTATGCAACTACCCTCTATCTCTCAAAAAAAATTTATCATTATTAATGAAGATAAATTCAATTTTTGGTTATGTTGAATCTTTGGGTGTTTTAAATAGGTATTGGAAGAGGAAAATGGGTGAATAAATAGAAATTGCAAGAATTGCTCCATGGTGCTCCTTGTTATGCAATGGCTTGTTTACTATTATTAATAATATGCAGGCAAGTTAAGATAATGATAAAGTTAAAAGGATAGATCTATTTATGATTATTAAACTAAGAGAAATATTCCCTATAAATGAATAGAACAAATACACCAAGAACTTAATTATTACTACTTACAGGTTTTGCTTTTCAAGACAAAGATTCTCAATATCAAGATATTGTGGCTAAAATTCTCAAAGAATCTATCAGAATTAGATGATGAAAGGGAAATTAAATTTTAAAAATCGACGAACAATAAATTAAGATTTTGTCAATTCAAAATTATCTAATATCTTTCCTTGATTGGTATGAAATTCTCCTACTATAGTCTTTCCATTATTCTCTTGTTTCAGATTAAGAAATCCATATCTCTCTTTTTGTATTATTTAATAATCCTCTTTATCTCCAATATAATGCAGTTCATCTCCTGCAGTACCTACAGTTAGATACTTAATACCACTAATATTGTAATAGTTAGATTCAGAATTATCCGCAACTATTGGCTCTTTATCATTGGTAGAATTGTACAATAGTGGATACGTTCTTTCATAGTATTGGTTATGACTTGATATTACTAAATCTACATTATATTTTTCAAAGAGGGGGTGATATGTATTTCTAAGTTCTTCTGCAGCATCCTTGTCATTTTTAGTAGAGTATAACGGTTTGTGATTGTGAATTATTATCCAATCAATGTTTGTATTGTTTGAAGATGATGTTTTTTCTAGATCATCTTTAATAAATTCATATTGTTTACTTCCTTTTTCAAAAGGATGCTCTGTAGATAAACTTATGAAATGCATATTCTTGAAATCATGTGAATAGTAAGGACTAGTTATATTGTGATTATCAGTAATTTGCTTGAAGACTGTAGACGAATCTGTATCATGATTTCCTATTGCAATTTTCATTTTATCTTTTATGTCTTTAGACATTTCAATCCAGCATTTTGCAGTTCTTTGATCTTTTACATGATCTCCTGTAGTAATTATTAACTCAGGATCTATAGATATGATATTTTCAATAGTACGTTGAGTTTCATCATTACAATAAAAATCGCCAACAGCGACTATATTGATAGCTTCATAGTTTCTGTCAGTATTATTATCATCATCATCTATTACTAATTGAGGAAAATCAGATTTGTATCCATACACTAATACATTATTAATACAAAATGAAAAAGATAATAAAAAAAATGAGATAATTGAAAATTTTATAATATTATTAAAAATTCTAATTGGATGACAGAAAAGAGTATTATTGTTATTATTGTTGATTAGCATTAGGTTGCTACTTTATCTTTGCATTTTGATATTTAATAATTATAATACATTATTCTAAAATAATAAAATAATAGATAATATAGCGATATTCTTAATTGAAGATCGAATTATAATAACAAATAAAAGACTTAATATTCATTTTGTTATAGATCATAATTTTTTCATAAAATAGGTAATAGTAAATTTTCTATATGTATTTGCCTAAATGTGTGATTTACGGATCCCTGAATTTGGGAGGAGAAGATTTATTCTTGATCCAGACATTTATTTATTTTTTTAAATACACTTAACTAACATGAGTGAAAAAACAGGATTAGATAATATAACTTATGATATATTGTCTTCTTTAAGAAAGGATGCTGATTTCTTATATGATGATATTGATAAACATATTCATGATGCAGAAACCGCTAATGAATCAGAATTAGTAGATTATGTAAAATCGTTAGAAATGATCGTCGAAAGCATGTAGACATGTTAAAAGATTGCTTTAAAAAAGAAGGTTACTGCTATGAAAACATCATCTTAAAAAACTGATCTTTTATTAAATTATATCATTTACTATGCATTAAGAAGTAAAATATTAGTAACAAAAATAATAAGAATTATCTCTGTCCCCAATTTGAATAGAACCGATATCGATGTTTCTGTAAAAAGCAAATGATCTTTCAATTGTATATCCGATTATTTTATCAAACTCTTTTTGAACTTTATCCTTAGTTTAGTTATTCTCAATTTATAATAATGTTCAGTTTTATACCAAACATATATAATAAAAGAAAAAATATTTTATACATATAATGAATATTCATTTTCAAATTTGTCATTTCGCTTTTTGCAATTATTCCTTTATTTATTCCATTACAGATAGAATACATAGATGCTTTAGATTTTGATAATGACTTTTAGAAGAAAGTCTTCCACCATACATAAACACGATAATAAATGAAAATTATAAAAAACGAAAAATAAACTTTGGAATAATTAAGTGCAAATGTGAAAAAGGAAATGAAAAAAAATGATAATACTACTGTCAATAAAATATCAGTAGAAGAAAGAGATCAATAAACTGGTGTTGTTGCTCTGATGCTGTTACAAATAATA
>DASVFI010000072.1:0-6753 GCA_036380115.1 Nitrososphaeraceae archaeon
CTACTCTATATTATTTTTACAGATTTAAAATTCAAATCATATACATAATGAATTGTTGACAAAATTAGATATGATATTTATTTCATGATTCAATTCTGAGCTAAAATATGAACATCTCTTATATTTTTTATTTGCAAATAACATAAAGAATACTTTTGTATAGTTATTTTAGCTTCTCTTGTGGTATTAATATAAAAATAATTAATTACATTTCTAATAATATGGGAAATAGAAGCCGGACAGAAATAGTAGCAACTATGCTAGAGGCAGCAAATGGAAGAGCAACCAAGACAAAAATTATGTATAGTGCTTTTCTAAGTTACACTCAATTAAAGGATTATCTTTCTATTTTGATAGAAAATAACCTAATAGAGTGTCTTGAAGGGAATAATACATTCAAGACTACAGAAAAAGGATTAAACTTTCTCAAGATGAATAACGAAATTGGAGAATTATTACAACTAAAATCGGAAATGACGACGAATTAATTTAATATTTTCTTTCTAGATAAATAATACATAACCAATAAAATTATATTATTTCATTTTTTTGAACAAATATTATGATAGATATAATAAACCATCATCATCTAAAAGAATTAATTATTTGAAATTTTTGTATTTTGGTACACTTATTGTAGCTTTATCATCTTTTTATATATTTACGTCTATTATTACTTCTCTATCTGATGCTCAAAATGCTAGTAATTCAACAGAAATAGATACATTATTCGAGACAGCCGATGTTTTACTTAATCAAAAAAAATATGAAGAAGCAATCAAGTACTTTGACAAAATCTTGACGATAAATGCATCAGAGATTGATGCTCTCAATCACAAAGGTCTTGCTTTGTGGGAGTTGCAAAAATATAATGAAGCACTCCAACATTTTGACCGAATTCTTGCAATAGATTCATCCAATCTAAAGGCTTTAAATAACAAAGGACTTGCTTTATTGGGTTTGCAAAAAAATGAGGAGGCAATACAGTATTTTGACAAACTACTAAATATGAATTCATCCGATATTTATGCTCTAATTAACAAAGGAGGCGCTTTATTAGGATTGCAAAAAAATGAGGAGGCAATACAATATTTTGACCAAGTTCTATCTATGAATGCATCAGATGTTTATGCAATAAATAACAAGGCAAAAGCTTTAGCTGAAATTGGAAAGAATGAAGAAGCACTTTTAGTTATAGAAAAAACAGTTAGAGAAAATCCTAATGATGAATATTTGCAAAGTACTATGGCTTTTATACTCGGTAACATGGGAAAATATGATGAAGCCAGGATCTACTACGAGAAAGCCTTAAAAATAAATTCTAATTTAACTAAAATATTATATGAAAAAGAATTAGATGTATTTAACAAGATTAGGGGTAATACAACAACACTGCCACAACAACAACAATAGGTGTAATTTATTCATCTTCATTATTCTTATGTATTATCATAATCTATATTCAAAATATCTTTTTGTTGTCATAAAATTGGTAATAAATATAAACTTGTATTAGTTTTAATCTCCGTCGTCTTTTGGTTTGAATTTCGTGATAGCTTCAGCATCTTCTATTCTCATTATTCCAATATCAGCAATGTAGAATATGCTGACTACTATGACTGTAGTTGCAATGCTGATACCTAATGCTACAAAGATTGGATGTGGAACCTTCAAATTACTTTGAATGTGACCTTTAATAGTGTTGAGTATCTTTAAAATCAATTTAGTTAAAAAATAATACACGTTTCAAATATATAGACATATCTATTTAATTTCTACTAGTTATAAAACTAAAAGTAAAAGGGATTTTCTATTATTCATTTACCAAGAGAATTAGTAGTAGATGCAGAAAAGTGCATTCCTTTTACTCGATACTCCTGTAAAATACTTTCTATTCTATTATCAAAAGATTAACGATAATATAAATGTCAGAATAAATATTCCTAATATCTATGTATATATTAGTTCTAATTGGTGTTAATAAGCAAAATCATGTTAACGTTCTAAATGGGGTAGTTTTGATACTTATTCTGAATTTTCAAAAATAATAAGTTTCTAATAATAAAATCTAATTTACTGAACCCGTGTATTAGTAAAGTTCAAATCCCTCTGGATCCACTTTTTGAATCAATTTACATTTGAATCCATTTCTTGATATCTACATAATTGCAATTGAGAAGATAAAAAATGGCTTTTTTATTTTTTCGATTTGTGGTTATCTCGTGCTAGTTGTCATATGATAGCAAGTTCTTTTTCATGTAATTGTAGAACTCATCATCCGACATACTATTTTTACTCTGCATCCACATTTCCATGTCTTTCCCCGCCAAATATCTAAGATGAGGATTTTCACTTGTTGCAGCCTTCAGTACTATGTTTGCTACAACATCAGCTGACGAAGCATTCTCTGTAAATTTCTTAAAGTTATTGCCCATTTTTTGCATCATCTGAGAATAAGGAGAACTTGAATCGTGGGCTTTCTTTGCAATAACAATTGAATTACCAATATTCGTCCTAATTACCCCTGGTTCTATTAAAATAACTTTAATTCCAAACTGATCTAACTCATATGCCATAGATTCGCTTAAGCCTTCCATTGCAAACTTTGTGCTGGAATAAGCAGACATACCTGGAAAGCCAAATAATCCTAGTCCGGAGCTGATATTAATAATCCTGCCTGATCTCTGTTTTCTCATAATTGGGAGAGCGGCTTGAGATGTTCTTATTATCCCATAAAAATTGGTGTCATATTGATTCTTGATTTCTTCAAGTGAAAGTTCCTCAAAAGCACCACTTAGGGCATAACCTGCATTATTTACCAGTATTTCTATTCTTCCTGTTTCTTTAATGATTGATTGAACGGCATTATTAACTGAGGTATCGTCATTAACATCTAACTGCACTATGCGTATTGGAAGATGGTCTTTATCTGCTACTGCTTTAATATTGTCACTTTTTGCAAGATTTCGCATTGTGGCATATGTTAAAAATCCATTTCTTGCTAAAGTTAAAGCAGTCTCTAAGCCTATTCCACTTGAACTTCCAGTTACCACTGCTACTTTTTCTTTGATATCTTTATCATTGGACACCATAATTATTGTATTTCATAAGTTTGATATAATATACTGTGTTTTCATCTTTTAAAAAGGACCCTACTACTTAAATTAAATGCAGATGTCAAACCTAATTATATAGAAAAAGAGATTCGATTGAATTTTCATCTTTATTCCTCTTAGTCCGTTATGTATAATGGGATCATATAATTGAGAAAGACAACAAGTTTTAAAGAAATAGGGATTATCTAAGATGTAGCCAAATCATTTTAAAATTTGCTTAATCTGAAATATACACTATTTTTTTTCTAGATTTTTCTCCTTGGATTATCTTTATTTTATCCGAGGGAACATGAAAGTAATCAGATAATAACTTAATTAATTCACGATTAGCTTTTCCAAATTCTGGTTTTGACTTGATAGATACTTTTATTTCATTTCCTTTTACTTGAAATAATTCATCGTATTAAAACTAATATTAATAAAATATTTCATAATTGAATCATAGTTGTTTCAATATAATATCTTTAAAGAAAAAGGATATTTGATGTATTTTTTATATTCTTGCAATCACTATAAATCATATGCTAGCAGCAATAATGATGCTAACAAATAAAATCAGCATAGATATTATTATTATTTTATATTTACTATAGTGTATAATATTTATATTTTAGAAGATCAATCACAAGATTATGAACCCTAAAAAAGTGACAAATTTGTCTCTCAACCCTCTGCTATTAAAACAGAAGTGCTATTAATCTATCAAGATTTGTATTTTACAATAACTTAGAATGTTATCAATATTATAGATGCAGAAAAATTAAGAAATAAATTTTTTAAATAGTTAAACTTAGTAATGATGAATTAGTATTACGTTACCTCGAATTCTAACAATAAAAAAGATATGGGATTCTAGCCTTTAATTCAACTGGTCTACTGTTAACAAAATCTAGGGAACATAAATCTTATAATTATAATATTATGATCCATTATGAAAAATTTCTGTCGTGGCATCATTTTCACCTTCTTTTATCATCTCCTCTATTGTTTTTGATGTTATATCTCCTCCCTTGAATGAAGTACTGGTATTCGGATTATATTTGCGTTCAATTCGTACCATCTTAGTGATTTTAAACCTGCCTCTTAGGATATCTTCGTATTTTTTGTGCCTTCCATCCATATAAGACGTATTTTCTGCTTCTCTTGTTCTAAGGTTCTCTATCTCTTTCTCAAATGCTTCTTTGTCATTATCTTCTTTGATATGATTTAGGGCAAGATGTTTTAGCTCCTTGATATATTCAACATAATCTGCTATTACAGAAGCTGAATATTGTTCAGAATAAGTTCTGTCTCCATATATTATGTCGTTATTCCTGTCCTTGATTTCATCATAGTAACTAATTGAGTTATTAATGTCTATACTAGATGGATGTAGGTTTACTACATATACATCTAGATCTGGGGCTTCATCTTTATTTTCAACATTCATCCAATATTCTCTATGCGATTCTAATAGTTCCTTCAGTGGTGTATTGCTTAATAAGCCTCCATCCCAAAACTTTCGATTAGATATTATTTTAGGATCATAGTATTCTGGGAATGTACCACTTGCCATAACATGTTCTATCTCGATACCATCTTCATATTTAATCACAATTGGATCAAAATCAGCTTCGTAGTTATTTTTACTTCTATTATTGTTTGTGTGTACTCCATTTTTTATGTAACCATATTTTGTTCCTGACAAGTATGTTGTTTTCATTGTACCATCTTCTTTTTTATAACTGTCAAATGTCACTGTTACCCCTTCGGCAATGTCAAGTGCAGTTATTAGAAGTCTAGGCTGGTTTCTCTCAAAACTTGTAGCTATTGGGAATTCTCCAAATTCTTTTATTCGCTCTTGTAATGGCAAATCATTAAGTACAATGCGTTTGTTGTTCTCATCCCAAAATTTAAAATCAGGCCTCACGTCTTTGGCGCAAAAAACCTTTTTCCCACCAAAGACAAAAACTTTAGTAGAATAGTATCTCCTAGCAAGTTCTTCTGACGCAAGAGACCCCATCATCGTGTAGTGACTATTTTCATTGTCACATCTTTCCTTTCTCCACGGATGCCACCAGTGAAACATCGGAAACATCTCCAGTGGAGGAATATCTGCATCAGAGGTAGTACCCTCTTTCAAGGCTATGCCCACTTTCCAAAATCTTTCAAGCTCGCATATTGCTTCGCTCCATGTTTTATTTCTTCTAACCACATTGCTAACTAGAACTGCTGCATTCATTGCGCCGATAGAAGTGCCGGCAATAATATCGAATAAGGGTCTGTCCTGTTCAGCATTCTTCTCGTCTTCCTCTATGATCTTTTTAGCAAGTACCTTAAGCACTCCTACTTGATAAGCACCTAGTGCCCCACCACCTTGTAAAACTAATGCTCTTTGCTTGCTAGGAATCTCTTTTGCCATAAAATGTTATTATTATTTTCTTCTATTATATTTTAAAGTCATCACTTTCATTGGGAGGTCAAAGAATATAGAAGAATTAAATATTATCTATATTCTAAAAAACAAGATTACAGGCAAAAATGACCGTCAAACCTCTGCTTTTCTATATTTTATGTCCTTAACCTAAGAGGGTTTCTACATTGAAATCGACTATTGAAAAAAAATTGTAATAGTTTAATGGTAAAATCGACGATAATAGCAAATGAAATATTTAACTATTTATCAGAATTAATAAAGATTACTTCTTTTGGAAAAATTATTCATATAAAAATTATTATTAAATTCAATTCTAGAAATAGTCTGATGAGATCTTAGTTGTCAGATAATAATTAAAAAAGGTTACTGTATTATAGAACTTAATTATTGTCATATCATAGTAAAATATATTAATTACTTTTCTTTTAATGTTATAATAATCTGAAGATTAAATTAGGTAATAAAAATATTATAAATACCTATAAAATACTTAGAATTCCTCTCTTATAATATTCGATATGTATACTATAACAGATTGTTTCTACTTTACCAATATATATACTAATATGTTTTCATTATCATGTCAGATAAAAAAATAAGAACATTCACTATATTTTTGTTACTTGGAATAGCAACACTGTTTGTTCCAGTAACAGCACTCCAAAATTCTATTGCAAATGCACAAGAATATTATAACGAAGAATATGAAGAAAATGGATACTATAACCAAGGATATGATCCCTACAAAAATGATAATAATAAAAATGCTCCAAGAGTCAATGTAGAGAAGAATTTATTCGTATGAAATGATGTAAATGGTATTCCAGATAATATAACTGATGATGGAGTCTCCATTACATGTACAGACCCAGCAAATTTCTTCTTTCCTGCAGGACCAGATAGCGGCGAATATATACCATGTGACGATGAAATATGTCCATTTATAGATGAATCAGACTTTGGTGCTCAAATCTTTAAGGATGTTGCTACCGTACGTGATCTATCACCTGAAGGTACACCAGTAAATCTTGACAAATTTCATTATACTGTAACTGAAGGGGATATAGACCAGAGAATAACAACAGAAGATCCATGTTATGCTGTTGGTTTTGACCATTTTAAGTCCTACAATACATTATTAGAGGATGGTCTTGAGGTTAGTGCTTTTATATGTGTCAATTATGTCGGAGATTGTGAAGGAACCATATACTCTGATGAAGT
>DASVFI010000073.1:0-3086 GCA_036380115.1 Nitrososphaeraceae archaeon
ATGAAAGCACGTTTCAAATATTTACTATCTTAATTCTTTGAGAGATTTAACTATTATTTTTATTCATTTGTTATCTATTTCATATTAAATATTTTTTTATTCAACTTATCATAAATGTCAATTAAAATTCTATATTCCAGAGCCGCTTTTTCATTTTAATCTTTACAAAGGAAAATCTATTTCCTCAATATTATTGTTTTTTTCTCTCTTTGATACTTCTTTCATCTTATTATTTATCATTATGTTTGCCATTCGTTGTTCTATCACAACTAATTTAAGCAATTTGAATTTAATTTCATCATCAATTGTTTTAGAAAAATATTTGTTATTTTAGTTTTCAATTTGTTAAGTTATGTAAACTTCATTAGGAATTAACATTTCTAAATAATTTTGTATATCAGAATAGTCTTTCTGTCTGTCTCAAACTGTTTGAAAGTATTTTTTTAACTTAACTTATTTCAATAATGGCTTGAAGTTGTTTCTATATTATTCTACAAAAAATTTTTTTTGAAAAATTGGCGACTTGTGAAGATATTTCTTTTTTTAGGGGTAATAGCGACGGGTGGAATAATTTTTATTTCCTTCTTTAAAATCGGAATTTTTTTATTTCCGTATTATTGATACCTGACTTTACCTTTTACAATGTTAACTCATTTCTTTTCCTTGATTTATTTGTCAATATTAAGTATGATTAAGAATGAATTAAATTTAATTCATTTGCACTATTTTATTTTTATGCTTATTATGTACCTTAATATGCTATTATCTAATTATCTAAATAGGATTTGATTAATAAAAATACGGCTGTTTGATCAATCTTTATCTTGTATTGGGAATAAGAATACATAATACCTAATTAATAATTTTTTAATAATAATTTTTCCGGAGCTCTATTTTTTTGGATCCTTTGGAATCAAGATCAAAATGCCCATTTTTTTCTATGGATTTGGTTGTATCTTGTTCAAATTTTGAAATTAAATCAGACTGGGAATAAATTTCTTTGAGCCCTATTACATTAGCTTTTGTATTATTTGATCTAGTCATTGTTTTTATAAAATTTTCACCTGCTACCAGTAAGATATTATCAGTTTTAATCTCATTAGCAATAAAATTGGTTTTATACACATTTTGACCATTATCCAAAATGTATTTAGGAATCCATAACCAGTAATTAGTTCCTAGAATTGTTAATTTATTATTATTATTATTATTATTGCTGCTTTGATCATTATTAGTAGTCTCAAAAGTATTACTATTACTATGTTTTAGATTAAAATTCTTAACTTCTTTAGATATGGCAGAAATTACGTTTAAATGAAAGTCATTGGCGTTGCTAGTAATCAAATTTGCGCTGATAATTAAACTAGGCACAATTATTGAAAATATGAAAATTAGCAAAAATAATGTATGATATTTTGCTTGCAAGAGTCTATTTGTAAGATCAAAAATCATCAAAGATATAGATATAGCCAAGAATGGGATTATGGGAATAAGATGCCAATACGATACATAACCTATTAAACAACAGAAAGCGATGAAAGGTAGAACACCTAATAAAATAAAAGGATCCTTTCTTATGACTGCTAATCCAACACTTAAAATGGAAATAGCTAGAAAGAGGGGATCCATTATAAATAACTTTTGAAATGCAACTAATACTCCACTGTTTGATCTATCAGATTGCCAGGTTAAATCATTAAGCCATTCATCGAATTCTCCTAAATATAATGCATTAGCAGGCCAAATAATTGGTATTAAAATTACAGGAATAGACCAAATTCCCAGATATTTTAAATTTTGTTTGTTCACTGAAAAAATCAAAAACGCTACTAATGGAATGAATAAGAATGCAGGAACCTTTGTGAAAATAGCCAATCCTAAAAATATCCCTGAAAAAATAGAAATTATTAATTTCTCTTTAGACAAGAATTTGCCTAGTGTAGCTTTAGTAGATTGTTTATTAAGATATAATGCAAACAATATTGATAATAATATAAATGGTAATTGGATTGGTTCTAGCCAAACTCGTCTTAGAATCCATGTTAAAGGAACTACAGCAAAGATAGCTGCAGATAAAAGACCGACATTCTTGTTATATCTTATTTGGGCTATTTTATAGATAAGGAATGTATCAACTACTGCAAGTAATCCCATAATAACTCGAGGTACGAGATAGAGCATCTCGATAGAATGTACATCTCCAGCCTTTGGAGATAGAATGTCAGGGTATCCAATTGTTTTTAAAACAGTAGCTAAAAACAGTTGTCCAAAGTATGGATGATCATATTTGTGAGATTGGTAACTTATCAGATCATTTGAATCTTCTTGAAGACCTTCACCTTCCAAAATGTGCATTGCTTTTCTTAAATAATGATCTTCATCTCTGTATATACTCGGAAACCCATCCAAATTCCATAAATGAAAAAAACAGGAAACTAAAATAATAGAAAATAAAATCAAAAAGTGAAATATATTTTTATACGAATTAAATAGATTTCTAAAATCCCAATCTAGAAGTCTAAATGAAATGGATTTCTCAAATCCCAATCTAGAAGTCTCAATGAGTTTTATTTATTTAGTTATTTAGACACAATATTATTTCTTATTTTACTTTTTAATTCTTTTATAAAATACGTATAGAAGAGTTTAAAAGGTTTCATTAGCCATATACTAGCAAGGACAAATCATCATACTCTTTTAAAATCAGTCTGTTGAAAATTTTTTAAAAGTTTCATTAGTCTTTCTTTTGATTTAATAAATTCATTAATTCCTATTTCAGTTAAGTGCTAAATTACATTAGGCGTATTATTCATAAATTTTTTTAAAGATAAAACCTCATAGGTGGATTGTCGTCAAAGCATGGTGTATGCTATTATCATATCAGAGGCCTCAGCATCTATATCTCTTTCTTTTCTATTCAAACCATTCTATATAGCAATGGTTTCGATATTCTACCTGTAAAAATATTCCTAAATACAAATTAATATAAATGATGATTTGACATAACCAAATTTACTATAGCTTAAGGAGATATTCCTATCATTCTTGGTGGATAATTTAAGAAAGTCTCTATTAGAATATATCCT
>DASVFI010000074.1:0-2055 GCA_036380115.1 Nitrososphaeraceae archaeon
TTGGTAGAATAGGAGATTCATAACATCCTACATCCAATACAAAAGATTCTCTGTTTGCACCACTAATCATTTTGATCATTTTATACGTATCCCATGATTTGATTCGCGAATGATGTCGAAAAAGTTGAAGTTTATGAAGACCACGTTCAGCCTCTGTCACCTCAAATATGTTCTTTAAAACTGAATTATAAGTCAATCTTTAGTATTTCTGATTTGTCCAACATTTAAAATTACCGCTATTTCCTTGAAAAAAAATTTTAACTTAACAGGTATTCTTTAATTTTTCTAATATTTACCTCAAATCTGAGAAGTAAAGGAAAATGTCTTTCTATTTTATGCAAGTAGTTTTAATTTTACTAATCAATATTATTACTAGTGGATGTTAAAAAAAGTAATTATAATTAAACACCTGAAACCCTGTTCATTCAACTCCCTTAGATAAGGGCAATTAATATTGTTCACTGATTTTAAATACATAGTTTTCATTCATACTTTGTAAACGATAAAGATATCTAAAATTACCATAAGATTTAAGTATCGATTACAAAAGTGCAAGACAAAAGAGAAAGAAAATTGAATAATAAAAGGTTTATAATATGTTCTATATTATGGTATTTTAAATTATATTTGCATTATAATTTTAGTATCTTATAGGTAAGAGATGACAAAATATTTAACTTATGAAAATTATAAACACGAATGGATAAAGTAATTTCTAATATTATCATAGGTTCTAGAGTGATTAAAAATACTTTATCAAAAGATTGTAGTAAAATTTCTAGAGGATTCCACCTAACTCAAAAATTAGTTAATATAAGTAGTAACAAGATGGTAACAAACAATATTCTCTAACGATAGTTTTATTCGTTTTATAAGAAATAAGATAAATAATCAATTCAAATGTTGTAGAATTATTTGCAGTAGTTTAGAGTTATTGGCTTCTTGATGATTCCAGATACAGAAGTTAAAACACTACTTTCTCTTAATACACTATCATAATCTTCAATAATATCACCTTTTACTTCTCCTTTTGATTCCTTTTCTTCATTCACTTAATATCTGTATATTAACTATAATATAAAATAGGTCAAGGTCGAGTCGACTAAAACGTTTCTTTTTGAAAGTATCATTATAATAATAGTTCCCAATGATTAGAGAAATTAATTAATTATACATTAAATAAAAAACTTCATTTGATATATAAAATGTAAGAATAAATAATAAAAATATATGAACTGTTAAAAAGTATATTGATAACCTTCAATTAATGTTCCATCATCATAACGATCATAAATTTCAAAAAATCATAGATGAATTCATTTTATCTTCTACAGATGACCAACAAATATCTCGTAATATAAGAAAGATTGATCATGAGGCAGCAAAATTAGGGATTTCGTTTTACCAAATGATGTTTATCTTAATTCAAAAAGATGCAATTAATAATAGAAGAAGAAAAAAGAAATGGTTAAGTCAAAAATTGAGAAAAATAATTATTTTATTTGTGTAATTCTTACTAGTCTATTCTATTCTTGTAAATAGATTTCTAATTTAACTACCACTGATGACTTTTTGTTCCACTTAGATTATTTTCGACTAGGTCTATCTGAGCTTGAGGAACAGTTAGATCTAAGCCATGATTTTGGAATATATCATATACATTTTTTCTAATCTCAGATTGTAATTTTTGATATTCATTTGGCCTTTTGGTATATGCTCTTAATTCGTATGTGGCACCATAATCATCAAAGCTCTTTAGGATTACGTATGGTTCTATTGATGATGATGATGATGATAAAGTTGATGAGGAAACATTGTTAAAAGTTGATGATATTATTCCTTCTGTCATATTTGCAGATTCTATCAATAACTGTTCTATTAATTTTCTGTTATTATTATAAGTCATAGAAAGATCTACTGTTATTGCAAGAACATCTAATCCACTATAATTTACTATCTGTCTTTGTAATAATGTTTGATTGGGGATTGTTACCAACTCATTTCTAACTGTCTTTATTTTAGTATACAACAAAGTAATCTCAACGACATCTCCAA
>DASVFI010000075.1:0-2418 GCA_036380115.1 Nitrososphaeraceae archaeon
TCAAATATTTTAAGCAAATCAAAATTTATGGTTGATTTATCCCAATTGCCAAACGATGGTGGTGGAACACAATATACATTTCTTGAAGCAATATACAATAACTCTGCAATAATATTAAACAGAAAATGGATTGAGAACATACATAAGAAATACTGTGACTTTAAAGAAGACTATAATTGCTATGCTGTTTCAAATGAGCAAGAATTAATAGAATTAATAAATAATAGCAATAATATTGATACCGCGAAAATAAATCAAAATGCAAGAAAATTAATGCATAGGCATATCAATACAGCAGAAGAATGGGGTAAAATGGTAATTTATGGAAATTAGGAATCATTTGTTGGTATCAGACCATAGCAATAGAGTTATCTTAATTATTACATAGACTTCAAACTAAAAAACCATTCTAATACATTTTTAATTGTAGTTTTTTTAGTAATGGCCGATAACATCATTAACTTAGATTGTCTTCTATATAATTATTATAACAGATTTTGAGAAATGAGAATTGCAGTAATTGCTTATTACTAAGAATAATTAAATTTATTATTACATTTAATGAAAGAAGAGTAATTTTCTCTAATTAATGCTTGTTATAGTAAAAAACATTCTCGAGTCAAATATTCAAACTTTATCAAACTGTCTTTAATACATGTTAGTGAATAGATTTTGTAAGTTGTTCTTTATTATTCTAATTATATTTATTCTCAAGAATGAAAATGAAAATAAAGTTTATTAGAATAATTTAATATGAACATATTATTGATAACTTTTATTAGATATTTAAATTATAAATGGGAACAAAAAGAGAAAAAAATTTCAATTAATAACAATGTAAATTAAATATTACTTTTTAGATTATAAAAAGTATAATGGTTTATATGTTATTTTGATCTTAGCTATTCTTCTTTTATGGAGTTTAAAATACTTCTATAACTCTTTCATGAATCTTTCATAAAAATTAATAAAGCAATATTTAGATTAAATTTAATAAAAAGATTATTATGCCAAATTCATGAAGATTATTCTTTTGAAAACTTTATTTTTATAAATTGTATTTGATATTATAAATGTCTTCTTTTAATAATACTGATACTATTCCTACTAAATGTCAAATTTTTAATAGTATATTATGGATGACTATTATAATCCCTCTAAAAGGTATGTTAAATCCCCTATGGTTTTTAGATTCATCTTTTATGGATAAATTTGATAACAAGAAAATAATAATATCAAAACTATTGGAAATAAACTAATTCCTAGAAATCGCAAAGAAAACTAAATTAAATCAAAGACACCCAGATCATTTGTTAGTTCAGGCTATGACAATAATAATCTTCAATTATTCTAATACCATTTACACTTTTACACTTCTAGATAGTTTTAAAAGTAAAAGATATTTCAATAATGAAGATATGCTGCCTCAAGGAAATAACATTTTGTTATAGCCTTGGATCTATTCTATATTCTCCATAATTAGGTCAGACCATGACAAATCAATTAACCTTAAAAGAAATTCTCATAAGTATATGTGAAATGTAGTATAATACTTGACTAGAATTAGATAAATATTACATCAATATCATTGTATTGAAATTCTATAATAATGTTCTATAATTAAATAAATTTTTTATTTTCTTTTTAAGAGTATTTATGTCTAGAACATTATGGAAAAAAAATAATATATATATATTTATGTATTATATGGTGCTAACTTATTTTCTAGAACAATATAACTTTTATATACTTTTGTACAGCTAGCTCATTATTGAATAGAATATTTATGGAGAAAAAAAATAATGTATTTAATTACTGAAAACATTTCTAAAACAAAACTCCATTTGACCGTCTTAACAATTGGAATAATTATTATTTCGGCTGGGATTGTTGTGATGGGCCAGATATTAGACAAAGAAATAGAAGGTGTTATGCTTATACATGACTTTTACATAGTATTGGCGTTAATCACAGGCTCAATTTTTATAGGATTACTTTATTTTGCAAATTTTGTAGATAGAGAGCATCACAAGAAAGATGCAGTACTGTTAGCAAAAATATTAACGGTAACTGCCTTGATATCAGCCTTTATTATACAAATAACTGGATCAATAGGGTATATAGAATATAGGTCTCCTGATCCTGATAGTGCAAAATCACAAATCAAACAGACATTTCCTTTGGCGCATGATCCCATGTTTGAAACTATGGAGTATTTAGGATTACTAGGGATTATATGGACTGGACTTGTAACTTACATAACATGGTATTTCAAAGAAAAAATATTCAGACATAATGTTTTAAAGAATGCTTTGATCAGTTTGACATCCTTGGCAATCATCTATGCTTTATTCATCTCATTTATGGGTATAGTTCCAACAAAGATTGCATCTGTGCAGGGTTGAAAATAAAATGGAA
>DASVFI010000076.1:0-9157 GCA_036380115.1 Nitrososphaeraceae archaeon
CTCCCTAGAATGGTTTTATCCAATGGCAGAAATAATGATACTGCACTTGGACAGATTGAAGCACAGAATGGAAATCTTTACCAACAAATTATAAAGATGAAAAGGATGAACTAATAGCTCTTTGTGATGCGAATGGACTTAATAGTTGCAATTTTCCATACAATATAGTTTTGAATACAATACAGGATGTAGGAGATAACCATTTTGGATATGTTGGTTTTAGAGATACTAGTGGTAAGTTAAGAGACAATGGAGCAATGGATGTAGTGGTTGAAAATTGGAACAATACAAAAACAGGACAATAATATAGTAAAGAAAATAATTCTTAAATAGAGAAATCAAAGTGAAATTCTAATTCATTTTTAGAAGTACACTATTTATATTATTAGGCAGTAGGACAGTTCCTGGTGGCGTTCCACAGTGATCTTGAAGCAGGAATATTAATAAAAATTAACGTAATATTATAATTATGACTCTACCCCGCGGATATAAACCGCCAAAGAAGAAAGAAATTTCTGATAACAAAGATTTTGGAAATAATAACAATATAACAAACAAGAAAAACAATAGTTTAACTGATGAGATATTACAAAGTACTACTCTTGATGATACGATTAATAAAGTTCTAGAGAGAAGTAATGAAGTAGTTACAAATCTGGAAGATACAGTTAAAGAAGCGATAGAAAAAGGTAAAGATGTAATTGTAGAAGATTCTTCAACTATAGATAAATCAATAAAATATGAAGATCAATCAGATAAATCTCGATTAACTCAAGAAAATCAAATGAATAAAAAAAATGATTATAATTATAGTGATAGTTCTAATTTAGGAATTAGCACAGACAAATCTTCAACTAAGGAAGAATTAACACCAACACCAACAGAAGTAGAAGAAGAAGAAGAAGAAAATAAAATAATGTTTGATAACAAAGAAAAAGGAAATAAAGATATGGCTGACAATAGTGTTAACAATTCCAAAGAATATAAAATACAACGAAAAGATGAATCTATAAAGGATAAAATATATACAAAAATGTCAGAATTTGGAGGTACAAAAAGTGGAGATAAGGAATTACCATTTAATATAAAATCAATAATATTTGGCCTATTTGCTTTGATTGGATTTATAATCCTTGTATATTCAATATTCGTAGCAGTTGTAAGCGAACCTTTAGCGTCAATAGCAGATACTGTATTTGTTGCTGCATTAATAGGATCTTTCACTATGGTAGGAGTAATTTTTAGTTATTCATTCTTAAAGAAATAGATTATTGTCTTTAAAATGTTAGATATTATTTTATCTATAAAACAATCACCAAGACAAGACCACCTAAATTAATGCCATAGTCTTTAATACATAAAGAATGAATGGATTCACTAGATGGATGTACTACTACTATTAGTTTAGGAATAAAGAGCAAAATGATTCAGTTAGCAACTCTTTTAGATAGATTGTCAAAATAAATAAAAAAATAATATTTTTTGAAAAATTTTTCTTTTCCCATTTATTCTTTTTCCGTTGTAATGGATAGAAATTTTTATGATTGCTATATACTGCTATTTTAAAAAATATATGAATTTAAATTAATTAACTTTAGTACAAATTACAAATTTTTGAACTACAACATTGTGTCAAAATCATTTGATATACCTCTGTTTGTGCGCTCACGAACAAGGTTGTAATATCTTAGGAATAAGTCGTTTTTATATTGTAGTATAATAAAGAAATCTCAATTGAAAAAGAAAGCAAAAATAATAATAGGTATTATCATTGCAGCAATAGCAGTTCCACTTGGTATTTATACTATTTCACCATTATTCATAAATACTGAAGTAAATGAACCTCTTCCACCACTAAGTAGCGATTCATCAATAGGCTTCAAGAGGTTTATGGCAATGACAGAAGATGAGAAAAATAATGCTGCAAAAAATATGACTGTTGAAGAAAAAGATATGATAATGAAAATGGCAGCAGAACAAGATACCACTATAAATGAAACCATGAATACTACTATGGATATTAGCCAAAATAGAGAAGAAAATAAAAATTTGATCATAGGTGATTTTGTGGGAGTTAATGATGGAATACATAATGCAGAAGGTAAAGCAAAAATATTGATATTATCAGATGGATCTCAAATACTCCGATTAGAAGACTTTAAATCTACTAATGGACCTGATGTTCATCTCTATCTATCTACGGATAAACAAGCAAGTGATTTTATAGATCTTGGTAGACTCAAGGCAAACAATGGAAATCAGAATTACCAAATACCTATCAATGCAGATTTTAACAAATATAAATATGTTCTAATATGGTGTCAGCCGTTCTCGGTATTGTTTGGTAGTGCTCAATTGAGTTCGGTCTAAGATCAATTAATTATTACACTTTGTTTTTGATTACACATACATAATATCAAGAATGTACTTTTCATTTGTTTTAAATTTGATTTTCAAAGAAATGTTATTAATACAATTAATACTCGATTTGAAATAGCAATTTAAGATGAATACATAATCAAACAAAATGAGAGTATCATCTTCTTCTCCAATTATAGTAAAGTTCTAGTACCAATTCCAGGGGTAATTACTATAGATTTAGATTCCATTCTTAATTTGAGGAAAGTAAAATATTAGAGGAAAACAGATCCTAACTACATCCAACTGCATGTCATACTAGAAGCCCAGCCCTCAGAACCCTTACCTTTTTGATATTTTTAAATAGTATAATATGATAAATATTTCATAGAAATGTCAGAAAATGAAGAGACAACATCGTCATCTGAAAGAATAAAAGGTGATGAATACGTTTTAAAAAAGGCAAATCAGGCAAATATCAAAGAAGAGGAAGAGAAAGGTACGACTGTTAAAGCAGATGTAAAAGAAGACGCCACTTCTGAAGAATGAGATACCTTACATGTAGATAAAAGAAAAAAATATAAAATATATAAAAAATTTTCAAAAATCAATCAACTTATTTCTTTCTAACCGCTTAATGCTGTGTCTTCTTTCACTTACGATAAGTAATCGATCAGATAAATGAGCCAATGTATCATCTTTTCCGTGTCATTTTCTCTTAATAACTGGTAATTACAGTAGCCTTTGATTTTTATATTTCGAATTAATATAACAATACTTTTGATCTACAAAATTGTGTCTAAATCAGTTGACTATCTTCCGAGCTCGTATACTAACAGGGTTCAATAAGATCTTTGAAGATATACTTAGAGGATAAATACAAATAATATACAAGATTCAATATTAAATTTAAAAAATATCTAATCATAAGTTAAAACTTGAATTTAAATTTAAATTTAATTATATAATGAAGATCACTTAAGAAGGTTTTATCCAATTTCGCTTATTTTACTATTCAGATAAACTTCTATCGGATACTTCATTGTAACCAGTCAGGTCCACTTCAACAAATATTGTTTCATTTTTCTTTGCAGCTGCAATCCATCTCTTTAATTCTTGTCCCCAATCTATTTTATTCTTGTCTACTAGCTGATCAAAAGCATCAACAAATCTTGTATAAAGTTCGTCCTCTTTTGTCATTGCTCTAAAAGTCTCATCTTCCTTTAATCCAATAGCAAATTCATTTTTGTCCTTGTTTGTATATATACAAATCAGTGAGTTCTCACTCATATCAATATTATTATCATCATACTTCCATTTTTTTCTTTTTCTGTATCTAAATTCTTGATAAAAGTGTTATATTTACTTCAATATCAATAACTTTATTTATTATGTTACTGAACCCTGTTATAATGAGAACTCGAAGCCCTTCATTTGCACGCTTACGAATAAGTTTATATCTTTCTTATAATTTCCAAAGTTTTTGATGTCTATCACTATAATTAGTTGTAAATATTTCTTTTTCTGAACTTTAATTGGATACCTCACTCTATATATAATATCTTAAAGATCAAATACAAATATTTTATACGTGACTTTATATTGTATTAATACTGGTTTATAAATCAAATTAAAAAAAAGATAATGGAATAAGAAATATAAGTAATGCTATGATTCAACAAATGGACAATTAACTACTACTCCAGCAATTTCTGTATTTAGATGACCTTGTCTTGCATTTTCTGTTATTTCATTAATAGAGTAATAATATTATATCTGTTATAGAAAAATAAAAAAGTCTGATATATATTACTATATCTATGGCGGTAGAAACCATAACAGCAAAATTATGGCAAGAAAAAGTGACAGATTCTCTCCTTCCTTTAGTAGTTAATTTTAGTGCAGTTCGTTGTGGTTTTTGTCAAGCTTTAGAACCATTATATAATAGATTGTCTGAACAATATAAGGATAAGTTAGTTTTTCTAAAGCTTATGGTAGATGATAAAAATAATCAGGAATTAATAGATCGTTTATCAATTGAAGGAACACCTACCTTAAAGTTTTATTGTAAAAATAGAGAGATAGGTGAACATATTGGATATGCAATAGAACCAATATTAAAACAAAAGATTGAAACGTTTTTATCAGAAATGGAATTCTGCATTAAGAATAGTACTCCATTAACTAAAAATATTCAAGATGATACCATATGAGACACGAAAGGTAGGTGGTACTTTCTTTCAATGATGACGCTTATAGATGGAATGCAAAATTCAGTTCTTGTACTTGAATCTTCAAAGAGTGGATGGAAGACTCATGAGATTACTATTTTGAAAATTAAGCATATAAGATTTAGAGAAATATGGCTAAGGAGAAATACCATATGTAGAAAAAACAGGAAGTGGCCCAATTTTTTTTAAATAACATGAATGGTAATTTTCAAAAATAATAAAATTGGGTTGAAAAATGGGTAAGAAAAAAAAGGAAAATATCAGAATAATAAGAAAAGATTTTAACAAAGAAGATTATACTTTTGTTAGCAACGATAACATTCTAAATAATGTAAATAATATAGAAGATAATGAATCTGCAGCGACAACAACGAATAATGAAATAAAGTTTGGGAATAAATCTAAAGAGATAATTGAAAAAAAGAAGATTCATTCTAAGAAGGTAGACAACAAAGGGAGAAAGATTTTAAGTAAAAGTTTACAAGGTCATTCGCCAATATATGAATAACTGATTATTAAAATAAAATAAGTTTCTAATAATAAAATCTCAATACAGGAAGTATTAGCATAATTCAAGACTCAACTTTTTTAAAATTTAATGGCTAACAATAGTCTAATATCTTTTTTTGTTTATATTTACCATCTTTACTGTTATTACCCTTTTCTATTGTTATCAAATTTGAAACTCTTAATCCTACTTTTCTTATAGGCAGTATTTTTTTGGTATTAGTTGGTTTTGGATTTGTAGTATTTGATGTTGTTGTAGATATATTATTCATTAAAATAAACTTATTCAAAAGTTCTTCCATTACTGATTCGATGCTTTTCCTTTCGCTTTGATAAGTATTATAAGATTTTTCTTTAGTTTCAATACTAAAATCAGTCTTCATTAATTTTATTCCAACTGTTCTAAATTGATATTTGTTGTTCTTTATTCTTTCATACAGTTCATCAATCAATTCATACAAAGATTTTTTTATTATCTCTTTATCATTTGTAACAAATTCTAAAGTAGTTTCATTACTCAAAGATAAGTGTTTTTCTCGTGGAAGCACTGGCTCATTGTCTTTTCCATTTGCAACTTGCCACATCCACGTGCCTATCTTCTTTCCAAATCTTTCTATGAGTATTTGAACATCGGTATTTGCTAACTCTCCTATAGTTTTAATTTTTATTTCTTCTTTCAGAATCTTTTGTGTCTTTGTTCCAATGCCTGAAATTCTTTCAACTTTTAGAGAATGAAGAAAATTGCTTATTTCATCAAATGGTACAATAGTTAGACCATCTGGTTTTTGATAGTCAGATGCAATTTTAGCAATAGATTTTGTTGGTGCTACACCTATAGATGTTAACAATCCACTACATTTTTCTTTTATAGTTTTTTTAATTTCTTGAGCATATTCTTCTACATTCATATTGTTATTATTAGAAGAGGAAAAAGAAGAAATTTTATTTGTACAATCCAGATATGCTTCATCAATACTTGCCTGTTCAAAAGTATCTGCATAATCTTCCAATATTTTCATTACCTGGTTTGATATCTTTTCATAAAATTTTCTGTCTACAGCATTTAATATCAAATTAGGGCATAATTCTAATGCTTGGTATAATGGCATTGCTGATTTTATTCCAAGTTTTTTAGCCTCATAGGAACATGTTGTTACAGCACCTTTTGTAATTTTATTTATATTGTCTTGGGGTGTCATTATAACTGCATGAGGTTTTCCTTTTAATGATGGGTCTTTAATCTCTTCACAAGATGAGTAAAAAGAATTAATATCGACATGGAAAATCACTTTACCTTTCCACTGTTTTTTATTATTGTTCATATCGATATTTTTTCTATTATTCAAATAATCGGTATTAGATTATTAAGATTAAACATTCATTTATATGCTTATAAAAACATTGAGCTATTTCTCTTGCAATACTGTTATGTAAACAAATAATCCGTTTAACATGCCTTATACACATTGAATGAATTTATGTTTTTATTTTGACCTAACTAACACATTATATCAATATAATAAACCAGGCATGTTCCCAATATTGACAAAATTCATAATTATTCTAAAAAAGGGTTATTTGAAAAACTCAAGTATCTGTTTTGTCAGAAAATTTGGTCTTTCTTCCGGGATGAAATGTCCTGTATTTGGTAACGTTATTCCTGTAACATTATTTGCAACCTTTTGAAAGGAGGCAGTAGTAAGATTACCTATACCTGCTTCTCCACCTATTGTCAATATAGGCATCTCTAGTTTCTCTTTAGCATATTCTTTGTTTTGTTGTGCATCTTCAAACACTGCTCTATAGTATTCAAAACCAGCACGCAATGCACCTGGTTTAGAATATTGTTTAATGTATTCTTCTCTATCTTCTGATGTTATTGCAGATTGATTATAAGTCCAATCATAGAACCAATTAAGGTATACATCTTCTTGTCTATCAATCAATTTCTCTGGAAGATCCCTTACTGCATGGAATGAAAAATGCCATAATCCATTTGGTGAAAAATTTCCTACTTCTTCAAATCCAAAGCCAGGTAATAGAGTATCTAATATTATCATTTTATGTACATCTTGAGGATGTGCAGCTGCATAAGAATATGCAATTGGTCCTCCCCAATCATGAGCTACAATGTAAATTTTACTATACCCTAGATTCTGTACTAATTGGTAAATATCTTCTGCAACAGTTTTTGTGTCATATCCAGTTTGTGGTTTTTCTGAATCTCCGAGACCTCTTATATCAGGTGCTATTACTGTATAGTTATTATCTAGTAATTGGGGAATAATATGTCGCCATTCATACCATGTTTGTGGCCACCCATGCAATAAAACAACAACAGGGTCTCCTTTACCACCCGTGACATAGTGTATAAGGATCCCATTAACTGTGGTTTTGTGATGTGTGTAGTCTATTTTTTTCTCACTATAATCCATATTGTTTTGTGAAGCTGTGGCTGGAGAAATAAATCCTAAAGAGGTTATAGAACAACAAATGACGAATGCGAGAAAACTTTTAAGTATAAATAAACTGTCAATATTATTCTCTCTGACAAACATTAACCATGAAATTAAACTATCCTTGTTTTTGGTTTGCATTTCATGTTCATATTGATTTCCCACTTTTACATCATCCATCATTTATTGATATACTCGAGTCTAGACTCTGAGGCGACTGAATTCACCTATAATAGTACGAGATCCGGGGGTGATAAGAGAAAGATATTGTTGGTAAAGTGATTCACAGTTCTTATCTTTTTCCATGCTTGCCATCGTCTCATCTCGATGCTTGCGGTCTCTATAGGATTGTATTTCTACCCAAACCTCCTCGTCTTGATTAGCCGAGACAATTTCTGTTATGTTTAAAAAGTTCATTATACTTTCTGTACTGCTAAGATAAAAGAATTCCGAGTGAAGAGGTCCATCTTTTGGTAATATGTCTTTAATTTGTTTATTGAGTTGTACTATTGCATCATGATTTTTTTTAGGTATTCGATAAACGAAGATCTGGGCATGACTTCCAATCTCTTGCTGGTTTTCCAGTACGTTTGACTTACTCATGGTTTACTATACTATGTATAGTATTAAAAAGAATAAGGGAGTAAAAGTATAGTTAGTTGCAATCATTTATCAAAGAAGGTCAATAATATCCATAGATAAAATTTTATTCTTACAGGAATGAATCAATTTGTCTCGGCTCTTCCATAGAAATGTGGAGGATCTTGAACACAGAGACTACTCTATCTAACAGCCAAGATTTAAAGGATCAATTGGTTTGAACACTAATAAGAAAAAAGGTAGCTCAGTTCTGGTATGACTAGCATTTATGTATATTGTTATAATATGTCCACGTCAAACCCTTAAAAGGTATTGCTAATAGTAGTAGAACGAATCATCTTAATACATTAAAGGCATTGAATCTTTCTATCATACACGTATACACGTACAATGTTCTTTAATGTGTTTTCTTGATACATGAAAAAACCAAAGATCCAAAGCAAAAATAGAATTAAAGATTATTCCTAACCAAGATTTTATTTATCTACGAATAGTACATAAAACTTATTGTAATTTTTTTCCTTATTTTTGATATTTCATATTTTAATATATAATTGTAATATAATTTAACAGGTAAGTTTGAAATTACTAAATTTATTAATCATAATTAGCTTAATCAGTTTTCTTAGTATAATTCTGATTACTGGTTCTCCTTTTAAAAGTTATACAAATTTTTTTGAAAATGACAATCATATTCCTTTAAAAGCTCCTCCAATTTATGCCCAAGATAATGACGGTAGCTTTGAAAATGAGAGTAGTTTTGAAGAAGAGATAAACAATGAAGAAGGAATTGAGGAAGACAATGGCCAATTTGCCTTAGAAACAGAAGAATCTGAAGACGTAGAGACTGAAGACGTAGAGGAAAGAGACCAAGAGACTGAAGATGTAGAGACTGAAGACGTAGAGGAAAGAGACCAAGAGACTGAAGATGTAGAGACTGAAGATGTAGAGACTGAAGACGTAGAGGAAAGAGACCAAGAGACTGAAGATGTAGAGACTGAAGAC
>DASVFI010000077.1:0-62037 GCA_036380115.1 Nitrososphaeraceae archaeon
TTACTCCACAACAATTATTCCATATTTGTTATTATTAAATATAATAAGAGTCATCTCCTTTCTGTTAATGTGACTAAATGTGATACTGATCAGATAATATTTGAATGTAATAAATGCCAAAGGGGACAATTTTTAACAGAATCATTAATCATTATTTAATTAGATCTTCTTTCATTTCTGTAAACTCTTCTTCTGTTATAATTCCTTCTTTTTTGAGTTGTGAAAGTTCTCTTAATTCATCTGCAATTGACACTTTATTATTTTCTTTATCTTCTGAGTTATCAAATTCATTCTGTATATTCTCATTATCATTGTAATTATTACTTGGCTTTCCTAATTCGCTCAATTTCTCATTGATACTTTCCCTAAGATTTTTTGAACCTTCTCTAATTTTGTCTCCGGTATCTTCTGCTTCTTCTTCTATTTTAGAAGTTGCAATTGATTCTTCTACTGTTATTGTTATTAGTGATGATGTTAATATCAAAAATAGTAGACTAAAGAAAAAGATACGATCCAAGCAAAGGAATAATCATCATCATCATCATTCCATATCAAAGATGAAATCAAAGAAAACAGATTCTAATTAACTAAATCAAAAATAAAATACACCTTCTAGGCATCCTAAGATAACAATATTCAAATTACTGAGGTTCTATGGTTGATGGAGGTTTACTTGATATTGCATATGTTACCCATGACACTCCCTCTACTTCATTTGTAATTCTATTGCTCATTCTTTCCAATATATCATAGGGAAGCTTGGTCCAATCTGCAGTCATTGCATCGATTGAATTAACTACTCTTATAATAACAATATTTCCATAGAGGCGGCCATCTCCCACTACGCCTACTGCTCTATCATCACCTACTGCAGCATAGGCTTGCCAGACAGAATTGTATAAATTTGCACTAACAAGTTCATCTTCAACAATTTTACTTGCATGTTTTGAAATTCTTATTTTTTCTGGTGTTATTCCTCCTATTATTCGAACAGCTAAACCTGGACCTGGAAACGGATGTCTATTTAAAAGTTCATCGGGAACTTCTAGAACTTTGGCAACCTTTTTGACTTCATCTTTATAAAGATATCTTAGAGGCTCTAATACTTTGAGATTAAGTATTGTTGGAAGACCTCCTACATTATGATGAGTTTTTATTATTGATGCAGGCCCGAGAGAAATACCACTTTCTATAACATCAGGATACAAAGTTCCTTGTGCAAGCCATTGAAATTGTTCTTTTTCATTATTTACTTCTTCCTGAAAAACATTGATAAATTCACGTCCTATTATCTTTCTTTTTTCTTCTGGATCGGTTACACCTTTTAATTTTGTTAAAAATCGCTTAGAAGCATCTATATATAGAACATTAAGACCAATTTTTGTTAAAAGATTCATTACTAGCGATTCTTCATCGTATCTAAGCAATCCATGATTAACAAAGATGCATTGTAAATTATCATGAACTGCTTGATTCAATAAAACTGCAACAGTAGTAGAATCTATTCCTCCGCTAACTGCACATAATATTTTATCATTGCCTACTGTTTTCTTTATATTTTCCATACTAGTTTCAATAAAGTTCATGATATTCCATTCAGGTTTTGCTTTGCTAACATGAATAGAAAAGTTCTTTAAAATTTCAAAACCACGTTCAGTATGAATCACTTCGGGATGAAACTGTATGCCATAGAATTTTTTTTCCTGGTTTCCAATGGCAGCAGAGAAAGAACTTTCGGTATGAGCTAATACTTTAAATCCAATAGGAATACTTTCTGCTGTATCCCCATGGCTCATCCAACAATTTATACTTCCATCAAAGTTTTTAAAAAGATCGGATTTGTCATCTATTGTCAAAATTGCCTTTCCGTATTCTCTAGTATTAGATCTCTTAACTTTTCCTTTGAAATTATCTACGAGTATTTGATGTCCATAACATATTCCTAAGATTGGAATTCCTAGATCAAAGATTTTTTTATCTGGTTTTGGAGAATTTTCGGTATATACACTGGCTGGACCTCCAGAAAATATTATTCCACTAGGAGAAATCTCTTTTATTTGTTCTGATGTTAGATTGAAAGGATAAATTTCACAAAAGACGTTTGCCTCTCTTATTCTTCTACATATAAGATGACTATATTGGGATCCAAAGTCTAAAACAATTATTTTATCCATTCAGGTCCTACTTCCAGAAGCATTATCTTTTTCTTTTTCTAACATTCTTGTAAAAACCCATGCAGAAGTATTAATAATATCTGTAAGTCTTTCTTTTTCCCTGTAATTATTTATAATGATTTTTTTAATTTTTCCTTCATTTTCATCAATAGTATAGTCTAAAAGATCTTGATTAGAAAGTTGTTTTTGACGATTTTTCGTTCTATCTTGAGTAATCATTCCTTCTAAGATCCTTTTTATAAAAAATGATTTGAATGGAGGAGTATCAACGTAGAATGTTAATCCCTTCTCCGGAGTTATTTCAATTGTTTGTGAGGAAATATTTACTTTTGCCAATAATAAATTATCTTTAAGCCTCTTTAGATCTCTTGTTTCTGTAAAAGGAGAAACATTTTCATTTGAATTTGTAGTAGCAGTAGAATTAGATTTTTTATTTTCTACTTTCATAGTAGCTTTATTAGAATCTTGCGGACGTTCGTTAATAGTAGAACTTTCTGAATTATTAATTGAACGTTCTAATTTAGATGCAGGTTTAAAGCTTCCTTGCTTTAATAAATTATCAATAAGAAGAAGAAGGCGTTTAAGTCGGTCTATTTCTTCTTGCTTCTCAGAAATCTGTTTTAATACCCAGTCTCTTAATTCTGCAGCATTTTTAATATCTTCTTCTGAATAATTTAACATTCAATTTAATTATGTTGAAAGAATATAAAGTTGTTTTTACAATCAATTGCCACATAGAATATTATAGAATCATAGAGTAATTTTGATAATTTACCTGTGATTAAAGTCTTATAAACAAGCAAATTCATTTTTTTATTTTGGATATTCTAAATTTCCCTTTTCTAAATTTATCATATTCATTTACCAATTATACAATTATTGATATTGATGCGATCAATACCCATTAGGAAATCAATAATAATAATAAATATCAATAAAAGGATAAGAATATGATTATAATTAATAAAAATTTTGCTGAATATTATTATTTAATTACAATCAAAAGATAGAATCCAAAAAGAAAGAGATAGACGAAGGCTAACCAAATAAATTATAAAACTTAAGATGTAATCTTATAATATTTAAAACCAATTATAGGCTTTTGAGAAGTATCAAAAAGATTTGATTTTGTATTTTTAGCAAGAATTTGTAAAAGTCTTTTTGCAATTTGTAGCTTTTCTTTTTTAACTTTAACATCATTTACTATCTCTTTAGAATATGACCCAATTCTATCATCAAATAACATTCCAACTAATACAATATCTTTTGCTCCAAATTCTTCTGCAAGGAAAACACATCTATCTCCATCAGTAAATCCTCCAAAATTATAAACATGTTCAACAGGCATTACTTGTGTGGTCCCAATAATTTTTCTAAATTTAGGAATATATTTTCTCATTAAATCTATATTATCACTATGTGCATGAATCACCATAAGTGCTCCAATCTTTTCTGCTTTTACCAAAAAACGTGGATCTCCATCTAAATCGGTGACGACAATATCTGGTTTAATATTATTTTCTATTAAAAACTTGACTGCGCCATCTGCAACTATTTTAACAAATGATTTACTATTTTTCTTGATAAAAGAAGTATAAAGATCTAAATTTGGTCCAGCACCAATAGCTAAGACTCTCTTTTCTCTAATTTTTTTTTCCAAAATTTTAGTATCGAGAAATTTTCGTTTGATTAAATCTGAGAGGACATAGGCAGCTTTTTGATCTTCTTCAGTGCTATATCCCATTTTTTTTCTAATATCTTGATAATAGGGAAACCAAGTTACAAATTGCACAAATTATATAATTAACAACTTATTAATAGACTATTTGTTGGAGCTTTTAATCAATACTATTTATTATTTACATTTTTAAATAGTCATAAGAACTTTTAAATGACAATAGATATTTTATTTTTTTGCACTAACTGAATGGAACTAACAAGACAAGAAGAGATGGCCTTAAAAGGAGAATATGGTGAAGGACTAGAATTAGCTTATAAAATACTTGTTGCAATAGGAAATGCCAATAACGCTACAAAACTAATTCCAATAAAATGGGCTCATATTTCAGGAGTTAATTTTAACACAATAGGAGAATCTGGTGTAAAATTTCTTTCAAGTCTAGACAAAAAAATTAAAGTTACAGTCACAACAACGCTAAACCCCATGGGATTTGACTCTAAGCAAGACAATAACCTTTCAGATTATTTTAAATCAAATCAAATTTCAATTATAAACTCTTATTTATCTTTAGGTATAAAACCTTCTTTTACATGTATACCTTATGAAATTTTTGATCTCCCTAATAAAGGAGAGATAGTGAGTTTTGCAGAAAGTAATGCAGCCGTATTTGCAAATTCCAAATTAGGACTTAAAACAAACAAAGAGAGTGCTTTAAGCGCATTAGCAAGTGCAATAATTGGTAAAACTCCCTATTCAGATTTATTAATTGATGATAACCGAAATCCGAAAATGAGTATTCAACCAGAGATAGGAATAGAAACAGAAGTAGATTTTGGGCTATTAGGTTATTTTGCTGGAAAAACAACTAATGAAAGTTGTATAGGATTAAAAGTTAATTCTGAAAATTTAGATACTCTCAAGTCAAAAGCTCTTTCAGCAGGTATTGGAACATCAGGCAGAGGTGGAATGTATAATAATGCCTACAGTAAGGGTTGTGAAATAGTTTCTTTTGGAAAGACAGAGATCAATCAAGTAAAAGATGAGTTAAATACAGCCGAAAACGGAGAATTAATAGTCTTTGGAAGCCCTCAATTAGGCACAGATGAATTAAATCTGCTTGCTCATTTAACAGAAGGAAAAAAATTTAAAAAACCATGTAAAATATTCTGTCCACGTTCTGTAACAGAAATGGAGTGCAATAATGAAATAATAAAAAAATTAAGAAATGCAGGTGCAGATATTATTTGCGATTCCTGTACATGCTTAACACCATTAATAACAAAAAATGATTATGATTCAATTGTAACTAATAGTATAAAATGTGCATACTATATGAGACACTCAAACAAAATAGATGTATCATTACGAGATATGAAAACCATAACAAAAGAGTATTGTGAGTAATTTCTTACATGATAAAAATAAATTGCAAAAAAATTGTTGATGGAAAGGCAAACGGTTTAGCATTATTATCCAATAGACCAATTAATATGCTCTCTATGTTAGATACAAAATCTGGAAGAATAACAGATAAAGATCATGATTTATTTAATCAAACAGTTAAAGATAGAATTCTTATTTTACCTAATTGTATTGGAAGTAGTGTAGGAGCTTATGTATTTTATTCATTAAAAATCAATGATGTCAGTCCAAAGGCAATTATTTGTACTAATAGATGTGACATTATAACTGCATCAGGATGTGCAATATCAAATATACCTCTTGTAGATGGAACAGGCTCAAGTTTTAAATCAGTAGGTAATAATACCAAAGTTACAGTTGATGCAAATAAACAAATAATTATAATTCACACAGTTTAATTTTCGGAATATCTATCAGTATTACTATCGGTGCGTGGCAATCGATGGGCGAACTGATCATGTATTACATGATATGAAGACCAAAGTCCACGCACCGACGGATTATAATAGATAGAATTAATGCTTCATAATGATCTCAAAGAAAAACAAAATATTTTTGTATTATTCTTGTGGAGAGATTATTATGATATTATCTCCTTTAAGAAGCAGATTTCCTAATTTAGTAGCTTCTTCTGCTTTATATTCAGTAGCTTCACTTAGGACAAGATTCATATGTTGATCAAATTTTTCTAATACACCTTTAACTACTTTGTCACCTTTTAGTTTAATTACAATGTTCTTTCCAATATTTTCCTTTAATACTTGCACAGTTACATCAACAGACAATATAATATTATCCAAAGTTACAATATATAATTTAATAGATTTATTATTTATAAAAAAATTAAAGTTATCTACATAACATTAACATCATGAGGCTGACTTTCAATATAGCCAGCTGTAGTAATTCGTACAAATTCAGCATTTTGTTGCATTTCATTAATGGTCTTTGCACCACAATAACTTAATCCAGATCGCAAACCTCCCACTAACTGACGAATAATTTCGACTACACTTCCTTTATAGGACACCATTGCTTCTACACCTTCAGGTACGTAATCATTAAGATCCTCGGTTTCGATTTGTTCTCCTTCTTCCCGATATTTTCTTCCCAATGAAGCATAAAAAGAGGCCATTCCTCGATAGATTTTATATTTTTTACCGTTTTTAACGAGTGTTTTTCCAGGACTTTCATCAGTTCCCCCCAAAAGACTTCCCACCATTACAGATGAAGAACCTGCTGCAAGTGCTTTGGTTACATCACCGGAATTTCTAATACCACCGTCAGAAATTACAGGAACTTCATATTCTTTGGATATTTTTACGCTATCAAGAATTGCAGTTAATTGTGGAACACCAGATCCAGTAATAACTCTAGTAATACAAATTGATCCTGAACCTACTCCTACCTTTACAGCATCTACACCAGCTTTAATTAAATCCTCTGCTCCTTTGCCAGTAGCTATGTTACCAGCTATTAATTCACAATCTTTAAATGCTTTTTTTATTAAATGAACACAATTTACTGCATTGTCACTATGACCATGAGCTATATCAACAACTATAACATCTGCACCTGCTTCCAATAATGCTTCGGTTCTCTCTAAATAATCACCTTTAACCCCAACAGCAGCTCCAGCCAATAAACGTCCTTTTTTATCTTTAGAAGCATTTGGAAATTCTTCCATTTTTAAAATATCTTTACTTGTTATCAATCCTAAAATTTGTCTATCTTTATCAATTATAGGTAATTTTTCAATTCTATTCTTATGTAAAATATCTTTAGCTTTTTCGATGGTAGTTCCTAATTCAGCAAAAACTACATCTTTACTCATTACTGAAGAAACATTACTCTCAAAATTAGTTTCAAATAGAAGATCTCTTTTAGTAATGATTCCAGCCAATTTCTTGTCTTTTTCTATCAAGAGACCAGATATTCCAAAATCACGCATGATTTTTTTTGCATATCCTACAGATGAATCTATACTAATAGTATAGGGTTGTTCTATCATCACGGATTCAGATCTTTTAACCTTTAATACTTCATCTACTTGATCTTGTATTGTCATAAACCTATGTATAATTCCAATACCTCCTTCTCTTGCTAATGCTATTGCCATAGCTGATTCAGTTACTGTATCCATATTAGCACTGATAACAGGAATATTTAAACTGATATTTCTTGATAATTTGGTTTTTAAATTAGTTTGGGACCGAGATATAATTGCAGAACGTTTGGGAATTAATAGCACATCATCAAAAGTTAAACCTTCTCTAATATTCAATATTTCATTTTATTATTAAAAGAAGGAAGAATTATAAGTTTTGCATCATTCTAAATTCAATAATTAACAATAAAGAAAATTTAGGATTTTGTTTGTTTGTTTGTTTGTAATTAGTTAATTCAAAAACCAATAAATAAAAATGGTCAATTTAATAATACTCCCTTTTTTCTAATATAGCAATTGTAAAGTGTTTAATGCTAATCTTGTTTCCTTAACATTATGGGTTCGAATAAGAGTTGCACCATTAATAATAGCAATAACCTCCATTATCAAAGATGGAATAATTCTTTCATTGGTTGTAAGATTCAACAGTTTCCCCAAAAACGATTTATTTGAAATAGAAATACAAATTGGTAAAGAGAGTTTAGTAAGTTCTTTTAAATTAGATACAATTTCTATATCACGGAGATACCATGGAATATTTGTTATTTTTGTAAAAAATGGATTATTACCTTCTGTTCTAAAAAAACCTATTGATGGATCTATTATAATATTAGTTTTCTTTATTCCGGCTTTTTGTGCTATTGTTATACTGTCATTAAGGATTTTCTTTGTTGAGAAAGACTTGCCTTTTAAAAGTTTAGAAGGATTTTTATCATATGCACCTATTATTACCGGAATATCATATTTTGATGCTATTTCAGCCATTTTATTATCGTATTTTAGGCCACAAACATCATTTATCGTTTGTGCTCCCATCTTTATGGCCTCTTCCGCTACTATTGATCGTGGAGTGTCTACAGATATAGGTAGTTTACAACTTTCTTTTATTGTTTTTATAGCTTTTTTTAATCTAAATATTTCCTCATCCGGAGAAATCATAGTATTTAGATATGGAGCCGTTGACATTGCACCTATATCAACAATATCTGCTCCGTCGTTTTCCAATTTTTTTGCATAAGAAGAGATTTCATCGATACTAGTTTTTATTGAATTTTTATAAAAAGATTCTGGACTAATATTTACTACCCCCATGATTTTTATGGAATTGTTATCTATAGGAACATCCCCAATGTATATCATTTTTCAATTTTATGATATGTATCTCTATTATTATTATTGTTCAAAATTTTATTTATTCAGCAATGAAAATGTATGTTAATAATAAATATCTGGAAAAATAATATTGGAGAGATTATGAAGTTGAATGTGATTGTTTATTGATTTCAATTGATGAAGATAAAATCTTTGAAGTAATTAGAAAAAGAAAACCTGTATCAGTAGCGCTAAATGGTCCTGAGGGATTATTCTCAAAAATGCAAGAGACAGGAAAAAAAATTATGAAATTATTTGATATTCCAGCGTATATTATAGGCGATACTTGTTGGGGATCCTGTGATCTCAATACCCATGCTGCGGATATATTGGGCGCTGATTTGTTATTTAATATCGGTCATACAATTTCTATGGAAACTATGGATAAAAAAGTAATTATGATTAATGCGTATGATGATGTAAAATTTGATATAGTTGTGGAAAAATTTGCTAAAGAGATGAAAAATCGGAAATATAAAACGCTGTCTATAGTTACAGATAGCCAACATTTAGATCAAATACAACCTTCAAAAAAAATACTTGAGAATCATGGTTTTAATGTAATAATTGGAGACGGGAAAGGACAATTAAATAACGGGCAAGTTTTTGGGTGTGAATTTTATCCAGCATACGACATACAAAAGAAAATTGATGCTTTTATTTTTCTAGGCCAAAGTATATTTCATTCTGTCAGTATTGCAATGTCAACAGAAAAACCTACATTTATGTTGGATCCATATTTTAATGAATTTCAGCAAGTCAATGACAAGGCAAGAACTATGGAAAAGAAAGCTATTCTATCGATTTATAAAGTCCAAGAAGCAAAAAAAATTGGAATAATTATAGGCTTAAAAGAAGGTCAATTTGCAAAGATAAAAGCTCTCAATTTAAAAAAGTCTCTTGAAGCTCTTGAAAAAGAAATACAATTATTTGCATTAACAGAAATTACTGAAGAAAGATTAAGAAATTTTAAAGGAATTGATGCTTTTATTCAAGTCGCATGTCCAAGAATAGCTATAGACAATCATTTTAGTAGACCAGTACTTTCAGTACCCCAAGCCGAGGCACTAATTAAGATTTTAAAAAATGAATCTATTGATGATTTCTTAAGGCTTCGTCACTGGTTATAAATTAAGTGAGCTTACCCGATCTATATATCAATTTATAAGTCACATACACAATTTTATTGTAAATGATATTATATGTTTTGAAAATGAAGGTGCCTTAGAATAATAACAATGATTAGATCTATTTCGGATTTATCTAAAAGTATTGATTTGAGTGTAGTGTAGTTATAATCGATAGAGAATGAAAGGGCTGGCAAATAATAATAACAACAACAACACCAATATTATCATGAGGATCTTGCATAGATGTAATTATTATTTATATCATATTTGTTTTATCAAGTATTTTTTAAAATTCGAAGATTGTTACAGACTGAACAAATAGGTCCGGTCGATTCGTATCCACAAACATCACATGTATTTTTCAGGGAATTGTCATTATTTTTTAAAATTTTGGATATTTTCAAAATAGAACTAAAAGTATTATATTTAACACCAGATCTATTTTCTTCCAAAGAATTAAAGAATTCTCTGATTTCACTTCTAATACTTTCATCTTGGTATGGACATTGTTCCGATTGAAAGGGGATATTTTGTTGAAGTGCATAAAAAACTATTTCTCGTTCATAAATTTCTATGAATGGTTTAATTTTTTTTATTTTTTTTGAACCATAAGAAATTGGTTCAGGATATGTCCAACCTATTCTATTTACATCTCCTGAAATAACATTTATCATAAATGATTGAAGTTGATCATCAAGATTATGTCCTGTTGCTATAACATTTGCCCCAACATAATCTGTGGCTATATCAATAGCTCTTCTTCTAAATGTTCCACATATAGAGCATGAAGTCATTTTTTCTGATGGGCGTATCGACATAGATTCATCCATATCTATCCCAAATAGTTCTTTATAACTAAAAATTTCATTTGTAATGTTTAATCGTGAGCAAAATTCTTTAACTATTTTAAGAGATTCATCTCTATAACCAGCAATTCCTTCATCAATTGTAATTGCAATAAGATCATTAGTTTTCTTTCTATCAAAGAGATGTTTTAAAACTAGTAATAATGAAAGACTATCTTTACCTCCTGAAACACCTACTGCGATTTTATCCCCGTAATTAACCATTGAAAATTTTGAAATAGTTCTAGATGCTTTTTCTTCAATTGAAAAGATAAAACAAGATCTACAAAGATGTTCCCCAGAATATTGTCTGAAATACACACTTGTTTTTTTTTGACATTTAGAACATATGGCAAGTTGCTGCATCTATATACAAATTTTTAGTATTTGATATTATTTAATTCAAACTAGAACTTTTTTAAAAACTGTTATTTCATTCATCAATTCTTTGAATGGTTTTTTTACGATTTTAAATCAATCATAATTTTTTATATACTTTGCTTTGATTTAATTTAGATTTCGTAACGATCAAATTAATATTAATATATATTATTATCCATCTGAAGAATCATGAATACAAAGCCAAATTTATTAGATTATATTAATTGTAGAATCTTGGATGTTTTAAGTAAAAATTCTTCATTACCGTTTGTTGAATTAGCTAAACAAATTGGAATTTCTGATGCAACTATACATACAAGAGTCAAGAAACTATTGGCTTTAGGTGTTATTAAGAAATTTACTATTTTTGTAGATAATAATTTGCTTGGATATGATCATTTAGCTTTCATAAACTTAAAGATAGAAAAGGGAAAAACAGAGGAAACAACAAAAAATCTGATGGAAATTGATGAAATTTTAGAAATACATGAGATCTATGATAAATTTGATTTGATAATTAAAATTCGATCCAAAAATTTGGAAGACATGAGAGATATAATTGTAAATAGAATATTATCAATTAATGATATAAAAGAAACAGAGTTAATAACAGTTTTAAGAACCAGAAAAGAAGAACAGATGATATCATTACATAAAGAAATTAATCAAAAAACTAAAGAATTCTTTTAATCTTTACAAATTAATTAATTTCTTTGTTTTTCTTTTTTCGAGGACTGCCACCAATCTAAATAATCATCATGCATTCTTTTTTTAGAATCAAAAGAATTAATTTGTGATTTATCTTTCAATTCCTCAATTTTGTCTCTGGAAGCATAAAGACCACAACTTTTACAAATAAAATTTTTTGTAGATGAATCCATTTTTAATTCTCCACCACATTCAGGACAAAATTTGACCAATTTAGTATTAAATATGTATAACCGTATAAAAGTATTTTGAGAAAAGGATTTTAAATTCACTTAATTAGTATATTTAGCATTTTTTCGAAATTGTTTGAAATGGTAAAATAGAATTATAACAGTAATAGTAGTAATAATATCTCCGTTTATTGTAATAAATAACCAAAAATTAAAGATAAACAAGCGAGTTAGAATATAAATATAACCATTTTTCGTCTAAAACGAATATATATTTTAGGAATCTTCATATTCAAATAACCTTGGGAGAAAATTGAAATCATTAGATAAAGTTATTTTGAAAGCAATATATATAAATAATTTAGATCCGTCAAAGTCATTTTTAGAATATTTGCAAGAGAAATATCAAATAGATAAAAATTTTTTCGAATCAAGAATAACGGGATTAATTGATTTAGGTGTAATAGAAAAAACTAATAATGAACGATATAAACTCAATTCTTTAGGTAGAGAAACCCTAAAGGTAGTTCTTGTGGGTGGTGTTTTTGATATATTACATCCTGGTCACATATTTACCCTCAAAACAGCAAAATCCTATGGGGATCTTTTAGTAGTAGTAATTGCAACTGCATCTACAGCTACAAAAATTAAAAAAAATAGAATAATATTGCATAATGAAAACTTAAGAAAGGAAATGGTGTCTTCATTAAGTTTTGTAGATTTGGCATTGATAGGAAAAGAAGGAACATTATTTGATACAGTTGAATACGTAAAGCCTGATATTATTGCATTAGGTTATGATCAATCCCATACAGAGAGTCATATTTCAGAAAACTGTAAGAAAAGAAACATCAATGTTAGAATATTAAGGTTAAATACTCCAATTCCAAATATCAAAAGTTCTGAATTAAAGCAAAAATTAGGAGATTCATTCTACAAGATATGATTTTAATTCCTTACTTGGATAATTCATTTTAACTTTCAATTTGACATAATCACCATTTTTTAATGAAAATTGTTCTTTAATTGAAAATGGAGCTATTATTTCCATTATAGAATCATCATAATGAGTTCGTTCTAATATCAAAATAGATGAATTTATATTGGTACTATCATTAATGTAAGCAGGATAACATTTTACCCATCCAAAAGTTCTTGATTGGTCACTAAATCCTTCAATATTGATTGAAGGATATTTTAACATCTCCTTTTTTGCCTCAACATATAACATTGAATTTAATTTTATATTAAGAGTTCCAGGATAAGGTTCATAACCTAATTTTTCTTTAAATTGTTTTTTATAACCATTTAAGGATATATAATATGCACCCTCTCCCATACCTGATATAACATGACCCTCAAAATCAATAACGTATTTAAAAGACTCTATAGCAGCTTTTAAAAACAAAAATAAATTATATACTTCTTGATACCCTTTTTCTGTAACCTTTATAGCATATTTTTTACTTTTCTTATTTCTTTTTATATATCCTAAAAATTCTAAATCAAGTAATTCTTTTGAAGCTAATTGTTGTGACCGCTTTATTTTTTGTGCTATTTCGTTAGTTGTTAATTCGATAAAGTTATTCTTTGCTCCAGACAACAATAATTCTGAAAGAATTAGTACATGTTGAAAGCTAATAGTATTCATAAAATAATTATGGTAAGCCCATTTCATTGAATGTACTTACTTTAATAGATGAATTACGTTTTATATCAGCCAATCTATGTCCAATGATTTGTTCTATACCAACTTTATCAGAAGCATCAATCAATCTTTGAGTGACTATTCCATCCAGAATCAAGATTTTACCGCCAGATGAATCTGAAAGTTTTTTAACAATCTCCGATACTGGAACTTTCATAACAGTATTCATTGAACTATCTAAAATAATTGCTTCTAAAGTTTCATTGATTTGAGAATATAGGTTTTTAATTACTGACTTTGATTCATTATCATTTTGTAATCCATTATCTTCTTTGGTGATTGGATAAGCTTCAAATTGGTTATACTGTGGTTGTGTTTGCTGAAAAGCAGTTTTCTCTCTTTCATTTTTATTATATTTTTTATTGTTTTGTAATATAGGCTGTTGTTTTTTAATAGATGAATAAGAGTCTTCTTTTGAATCATCCAATGCATTATTTAATATTTCAGTTATTTCTAAAGGTGTACATTCTTCAACCTCTCTTCCAGATGGAGCTCTAAACACTTTATTTATTTTAACTAAGCCATGTAATTCTTTTAAAATTAAATCACCGGCTCTATCACCATCTAAGAAAGCTATAACCTTTTTTCCTTCTGTAAGGTGGGTAATACTTTCATCAATTTTAGCACCTTCTATAGCTATAGAATTATCAAATCCTGCTCTCAAAAGATTAATAACATCTGCTCGACCTTCCACTAAAATAATCCAATCGGCATTAAATACACCTGTCCCACATGCGAGTTGCCCTTTTCCAAATGTGGTAAGTTTACCTGGTTTACTTGCATCATATACATCTTTAAGCATTTCTTCACCCTCGCTAATAGTTTTAGTTGCCCATTCTTGAACAATTTTTTTTGCTCTATCAACTATAACTTTTTTCTTTATTGCCCGGATATCATCAATTCCAGACAAGATGAACCTAGCTTGAAATGGCCCCACTTTATCTATGCTTTCTATTGCCGCAGCTATAAGAGCAGCAGTTGAAATATCAGTACTCATTGGAATAAGAGCATCGCCCTTTGCCACATTAGACTTTGTATCCACATTCACTTCAATTCTACCAACTTTAGATACCTTTTGTAATTCATTCAGATTCATTTCAGGCCCTAACAATCCTTCAGTTTGTCCAAAAATAGCACCTATTATGTCAGCTTTTTCTACGAGTCCATCTACCTCGAAACTTAATTTTACGTGATATTTTACTATACCAGTATTAGGCAATTCCATAACCTCATGTTTATTGTAAAGTAAAATTATGGGTGATTGGCACGAATATAAGTGCTTTGACTTTTTAATAATATAATAATTGAATATTAATTTAGGCCTAATAGATAAAATATACAATTAATAATAAATTAAAAGCACTTTCTACTATATATTATGGGAATAGGTGGCTCGGAATGGATAATAATTGGGTTAATTAGTATTTTTTTACTTTTCGGTTCAAAGAGACTACCAGATATGGCAAGACATATAGGCAAAGCAATTGGAGAATATAATAATACCAGGCAGGCTATTCTTAAAGAGGTTAATCAAATTAAAGTCAATAATGATTTATTTTATGGCCATAATAACGAAAAAAATTGGCATATTGGAAAGATAATACAAGGGCCGGTATCAACAGAAAGGGAAAAATTAGAAAAAATAGCTTCTTCACTTAATATTGAATATTTAAATATATCAGATGAGCAACTTCGTTCTAATATTTTGAAAAAGATGAAAAAATGATAATATTATTTAGAGATATATTTATTATCTAATATTAAACAACACATTATGAATAAAAATATATGACTTCATCAAATTTGAATGAAAAAATAAATCCATTTGAAGTAGCATTAACACAACTAGAAGAAGCATCAAATATTTTAAACCTAGACAAAGGAATGCTTCAGATATTATCCAATCCCAAAAGAATTCTAACTGTTTCTATTCCAACAAAAATGGATGATGGTTCGATAAGGGTGTTTACTGGATTTAGATCTCAACATAATGATGCTAGAGGACCTTGTAAAGGAGGAATAAGGTATCATCCTGATGTTACAATAGAGGAGGTTAAGGCTTTATCAATGTGGATGACATGGAAATGTGCAATAGCTAATATTCCATATGGTGGTGGAAAAGGTGGAATAATTTGTAATCCAAAACAGATGTCAGAGAATGAATTAGAAAGAATGACAAGAAGGTTTGCATATCTTATATCTGACATTATTGGTCCATACAAGGACATTCCTGCACCGGATGTATATACCGGAGGTAAAGAAATGGCTTGGATTATGGATACTTATTCTACTTTAAAAGGTAATTATGTTCAACCAGAGGTTATAACTGGAAAACCAATAGCAATTGGTGGTTCATTGGGGAGAAATGAAGCAACTGGGAGAGGTTTGGCATATACCGTAAGGGAAGCTGCTAAAAAAATAAATATTGACATGAAACAAGCAACAATTGTAGTTCAAGGTTTTGGAAACGCAGGGCAATTTGCTTCAAAACTAGTAGAAGAACAAGGTGCCAAAACGATAGCAGCTTCAGATTCTCAAGGTGCAATAATTAACAAAGAGGGAATAGATGTGGATGCATTAATGAAATTTAAAAAAGAAACTGGAACTGTAGCAGGATTTGAAAATGCAAAATCGATTTCTAATGAAGAACTTCTGGAAACCGAGTGTACTATACTCATCCCAGCAGCTTTGGAAAACCAAATTACTAAAAATAATGCTGATAACATAAAAACAAAGATCATAGCAGAAGCAGCTAATGGTCCTACAACTCCTGAAGCAGATGAAATTCTATTCAAAAAAGACATTCTGGTAATTCCAGATGTACTTGCTAATGGAGGAGGTGTAACTGTATCATATTTTGAATGGTTACAAAATTTAAGAAGAGAATACTGGACAGAAGAAGAAGTTAATAATAGACTTGATACAAACATAACAAAATCATTCTTTGATGTTTATGATACCCATGAGAAATACAATGTAGATATGCGAAAGGCTGCAACCTTACTTGCAATAAATAGGGTCGTTGACGCAATCAATATAAGAGGTTTATGGCCATAAAATAATTTTTTCTATTTTTTATAATTATTTTTTCTAATCTTATTGAATAATTGAGCAATAAGAATAACTTTATAAATGAATTAAAAAAAAGGTTTTATATTACTCGGTAGAAAATGAATGACCACATGAGCAGCTTTTGGTTACATTTGGATTATTAATTTTAAATCCAGAGCCCATTAAACTATCAATATAATCAATATTAGCTCCTTTCAAATATCTTTGACTGTAGTTATCTACTACAATTTTGACTCCATTTTGTTCTAGAACGAGATCATCTTCTTCAGAATTTTCTTCAAAGCCCATACCATAAGATAAGCCAGAACATCCTCCGCCAGTGACATATACACGTAGAAATAAACTGTCTTTTCCTTCTTGTTTCATAAATTCACTGACTTTTTCTGCAGCTTTTGGAGTAACAGTTACTATTTGTGATTGTTGAGTACTTTCCATAACTTTACTATATTATAAAAAGAATATAAGTTTTCCCTGTCTTAAGATAAGACATTTGGAATTCTATTTTGGAGCTCAGACCATTTTGCAAGTACACCAGCTGCTGTAACCCAGGATATTACTGAATGATATACTGGTACATTATTTTCTTCTATTTTCTTTGAGATCTCAAGAGTAAATGGTCCCCCTAAAGCACCCAATAATATTGGCTTTTTCTTTTGTTTTTGAAAATCTGTTAATATATCCACGATAGTTTCTTCAAGAGGATCATCTTGAAAAACAAACCATGGCATTATAATATCAATATTAGGATCATCCATAAATGTTTGAATAGCGAATCTATAATCATCAGCGTTGGCAGAACCAGTAACATCAAGAGGATTACCTATAACATAGGTTGCAGGATAATGTTCATTAAATTTCCTTTTAGTATCTTCGCTTAAATCAGCAATTTTTAATCCTAGTCTTTCAAAATGATCTATTGCAGCAATTATTGGTCCTGCACCATTGGTAACTAATGCCACTTTATTTCCTTTAGGCACAGGTTGCCAAGTCAAAGCCTTTAATGATGCCGTTAATTCCTCATAACTATCTACGGATATAATACCCGCTTGATCAAATGCACCTTTTACAACAGAAAAGGATCCTCCTAAAGAACCTGTATGGGAGGCTGCTTGTTTAGCTCCTCTTTGTGATCGTCCATTTTTAAAAACTACAATAGGTTTCTTTTTTTCTTTTATAGCTTTCTTGGCAGTATTCATAAATTTTCTACCATCTCCAAGACCTTCAACATATAGACCAATTACTCTTGTTTTTGGATCTTCTGACAAATACCAAATCATATCTGCTTCATCAACATCAGAACGATTACCGTAAGATATCATTTTGCTCATTCCAAAAGAGTCCGAAGTTTCCATAAAAGCAATTCCAATAGTTCCACTTTGAGATAGAAAAGCCACATCGCCTTTCTTGGGTCGAAGCATTCTCTCATGTCCTTGAAAAGCACAATCTAATCGATTTTCACCATTAAATATACCTATACAATTTGGACCAATTATTCTAACTTTCAATTGAGAAGATAATTCTTTCACTTTTTGTTCTATTTCAGCTCTTTCTCCACCTAATTCTTTTCCCCCTCCTGAAATAACTACCATATTATGTATTCCTTTTTTTCCACATGTTTCCAATATAGAAGGAACAAATTTTAAATCAACGGTGACTATTACTAGATCTATATTATCATTAATATCTTCTAAATTTTTGTATGCTTTTAGCCCTAGAATTTCATCATAACCCTTTGCATTTACGGGATATATTTTACCTTTATAATCATATTTAGATAAACTTTTTAAAACAGAATTGCCTATTTTTCCTTCTTCGGGAGAGGCTCCTATCAATGCTATAGAATTTGCATTGAAGAAGACATCCATATGACTAGAATCTGGAACAGAGCTAGAGACAACATTTTGATCAGGATTGGTTTTGAGAAGAATTTTTGCATCAACAACATAGTAGTTGTCAGGATAAACTATAATTGGATTAAAATCAACACTATCAATATGTTTGGCCATATCAAATCCTAAATTACCTATTTTAATTATAGCATCACATAGCATTTCTAAATTTATTGCTTGAGCTCCTCTAAACCCTTTGAGGATCTCTTTAGCTTTTAAATCATTTATCATCTCTAATGCATCTTCTTTACTTATAGGAAGAACTCGAAATGATACATCTTTAAATAATTCTGTATAAATTCCCCCCAATCCAAGCATTATTACTGGACCAAATTGAGGATCATTTTGTAAGCCAACTATTAATTCGATCCCTTTAGGAACCATCTTTTCTAAAAGGACCCCCTTTACGCTATAATCTTTTGACAAACGGTTATACATATCCAAGAAGGTTTCTCTAACTGCATTTTCATTTTCCAACCCAACCTTAACTCCTTTAACATCTGTCTTGTGTAGAATTTGATCTGATACGATTTTTGCAACAAGTGGAAAGCCGATTTCCTTTGATTTGGATATAGCTTCAGACTCTGTAGTTACAATGGAATATTCTGGAACTTTAATTCCATATATAGACAATATAGATTTTGCATCCTCTTCTGTTATTACCTTACTTCCTTTTTGAATGACATCGTTTAATATTTTCTCTACTTTTTCATTACCCCTCATAGAATATGGAGAAAAATTTAGTATAGTTTCTAATTAACTTTACTTCATATTCAATGTAATTTAGAGAAATTTATTACATATTTATCAAAGAGTATCATTCAATTTCTTTAGTGATCCAATCAGTATTGAACGCCTTGATTCTTCAGTTATTAATTCTCGCGTATTTTCAATTAATATTTTACTTACATCAAGCTTCTTTCTAATACCATTTACTATGTTATCATATATAGCAAATGGATAAACGTCACTGTAAAGTTCTTGCATTACAATAAAAAGAGATTCTGCTTTATCATATTTCCCATATCTAACCATATCATAGATCATTCTCTTTATTTCACCAATACAATCTAAAATACCAAATAGATATGCTTGACTAGAAACACCAATCTCATCCATCCCAGATAAAGATTCATCTTTTACTAAATTCATTAACAGGTGGGCCTCCACTAGCTCTTGTTCAGACATGGATAGATATCGTGAAAGATCATCTTGAGCTAATGTTTTGAGAGATAGATATAGATTTTTTGCTTTATCTAATTTTAATTGACTTTCTTGTATATTGCCCTGATGAATTGATATAATAGATTGACTACATAAAATAACAATGTCTCGAGATTCTTTTATTAGATGTTCTCTTCTGCTTTCTAATGACTGTAATTCATTTTGAATAGATTTAAGTGAAAACTTAACTTTTTCAGGCGCCATATAGTTATTTTGTTTTATTATTCATAATATAGATTTTTTTTAATTAACTATTTAAGATAATAGGTAAGGGAAAGATACACGCCTAGAAATTACATATAAATAAAGTTTTAATATGGAATAGAAAAATACGTGGGCAACATTCGTAGAAGTAGAGGATACAATTACGAGTATTCAATTGTAAATAGACTGAATACTCGTTATTGGACTGCTAAAAGGCTTGGAGGTTCTAGTGTGGGTCTTCCTGATGTAATAGCTGTAAATAATAATAAAGCAATTTTGTTGGCAATTGAAGCTAAATCCGGCACTGGAGAATCACTTTATGTTCCAAGTGATCAAATAGAGAGATGTTTTTCGATTGTAAAAATGTTTAGATATTATAAATACAAGTATGTAATTTTGGCATTTAAATTTCTTAGAAAAAAGAGAATAAAAATCAATAATGAGTCATGTTATGAAAAAAGGAAACTAGTAGAGTATTATAAAATAATTGATCCAATTTGGAAAAAGGGAAGTATACCTCAGATAAAATGTAACTATGATGGTAAAACATTTTTAATTACTAACCAAGGATCAAAAGAAATCAATTTTCCTGATTACAAAATGCCATTCCAAAAGAAAATAAAAAAAATAAATAAAAAAGTATCAAATTAAATTAAAAAATTAAATTAAATACAAATACTCATCATAATATCAAAAATGGATCAAAAGAATATAAAAGTTAAGGGATATCAAACAACAACAGCAACAACAAGAAGAAGCAAAAAGAGTCAAAGTAAAGAAATTGTTATTTCATCAGATCAAATGTATGAAATTGAAAATGTAGGGCATAATAAATTTGGAATGAAAAAAGTTATAATGATGGAAAACGCCGGCTTTGGAATAGCAGATTTTATCATTAAAAGATTTAAAAATAAAGGAATTTCAAAGTTAAAAATTTTAGCGATTTGTGGAACTGGTAATAATGGCGGTGATGCAATGGTTGCAGCTAGACATTTAGCTTGTTTAGATATTAATCTTAAAGTAATATTGCTTGGAGATCCATCTTCTGTAAAGACAGATGAAGCACTAACAAATTTTCAAATTATCGATAAAATGAATAGAACTATAAAATTTATAAATTTGAATGAGATCTATAATAAAACAAAAAAAGAAATATTGAATGCAGATATAATTATTGATGGAATTTTTGGCACTGGAATCAAAGGAGATATTCAAGATCCGCATTTATCAGCAATTAAATGGATAAATAAATCAAAAGCATTTATTATATCTGTAGATATCCCATCAGGTTTAAATCCTAACAATGGAGAAATTGTATCTGATTGTATAAGAGCAGATACAACGATAACATTTCATAGAATAAAGCGAGGTCTATTAAATAAAAAAAAATATACTGGTAATTTAATATTAAAGAAGATAGGAATACCTATTGAAGTGGAAGAGGGAATAATATAATATGACCTTCAAAATAGAACAAATACCAGTAGGACAAATGGCAAATTTTTCCTATTTAATAACAGATGATGGTGAAGAAAAAGAAACAGCAATTATAGATCCATCTTGGAACTTGGAAAAGGTATTGGAAATAATAAAAAAGAATAGGTATCATGTAAAATATGTTATTAACACTCATTCTCATTTTGATCATGTGCTTGGTAATGATCAAATTGTTGCCATCACTAAATGCAAAGTAATTCAACATCAAAATTCTAAAGAAAAACATGATATTTCAGTAAATGATGGAGATGAATTGAAGATAGGCAAAACTCTTTTAAAAGTATTATTTACTCCTGGGCATTCCAAAGATAGCATATGTTTAATAGTCGATTCTAAAATTATCATTACTGGAGATACATTATTTGTTGGGAATTGTGGCCGTACTGATTTACCAGGTAGTGATCCTGAAGAGATGTACAACAGTTTATTTGAAAAAATATTAAATTTAGACGATGATCTGGTTGTTTATCCTGGTCATAATTATGGATACAAACCAATTTCTACAATAAGAGAAGAAAAGAAAAACAATTATGTCTTAATTCCTAGAACAAAAGAACATTTTATAAAATTCATGACTGGTGAGGAATGATAAGTTGATAGAAATGTATAAAGATATTACATTAGTAAATGGTAAATATAATATAGATAAAGAGTCAAATAATTCTATTTTCATTTGTGTAATTTCACATACTGATACAACTGAAATTCCAGGTATTACTGCTGCAGGTGCTAATAAAGACTTGATAAAATATACCCCTGTTGCTGATGCAGAATTTCTGTATTATGGAAAATGTAATTGTATAAACGGAGTACCTGCAACTCCAGATGGAAAACCAACTCCTGCAATAATAACAAAAACCATGTTAAATATTGGAAATATTCCTTTTATTGTAGTGGACGCAGGAGTAAAAGTTAAACCAGATATTCCAATGCTTTCCTTTGACCTAAAATCAGGTTATAATATCTCTAAAGGTATAGCTATGGAGCCAAAAGAAGTAGAAAAAGCATACAGATATGGATTAATTGTTGGTAAACAACTTTCTAAATGTAATGATCTTATAATTCTTGGAGAAAGCATTCCTGGTGGAACTACAACTGCGTTGGGAGTAATGCTATCTTTAGGCATAGATGCAGAAAATAAAATAAGTAGCAGCATGTCGAAAAATCCACATAATTTAAAGAATACAATTGTAAGGCAAAGTATGAAAAATAATAATATTTCTTTTGGATCATTGAAAGATAAACCTTTTGATGCTATCTCTTTGTTAGGTGATCCGATGATGCCTTCAGTAGCAGGTATTGCACAAGGAGCTATTGAATATGGTGGAAAAGTAATGCTTGCAGGAGGAACACAAATGTGCGCTATTTTATCGATTTTAAAAAGTCTTAATGTTAATATTACAACTGATAATGTTTCAATAGGTACAACAAAATATATTTATAATGATCAAACTGCTGATTTTAAAAATTTAGTCTTGTCTATTGATAATAATGTAGGCATATTAGTGGTGGATTTACATTTAATTGAATCTACAAAACCAGGACTGAAAGCATTTGCAAGTGGCTTTGTAAAAGAAGGAGTTGGTGCTGGAGGGGTATCAATTGCAACAATGATAAAGGAAAAGGGAAAATTGAACGGGAAAATTTTGTTAAAGTATATCGAGAAAGAGTATGAAAAAAATATAGAAGAAAAAACTTACATTAAATCAACTTAACATTATAATTAAAAACAAATAAAATTATTTTACGGTTACTGATTTAGCTAAATTTCTTGGATAGTCAGGATTAGCATTCTTTTTTATTGCAAGGTAATAAGATAATATTTGAAGTGGAATAATTTCAATAATCGGATACAAATATTTATTAACTAAAGGCAATTTGATAAAATAGTCATATAGATCATTATTTTTATTCGAAATTCCAATAATTTTTGCTCCTCTAGATTTCATTTCATTTATGCTATTTAATATGTTATGGTAAGTTTCATCTTCTGGATTAAGTACTATAACTATTGTACTAGGTTCAATCAATGCCAAAGGTCCATGTTTGATTTCTCCAGCAGCTATACCTTCTGCATGAATATAGGCAAGTTCTTTAATTTTTAAAGCTCCTTCCAATGCAATGGGATAGTGAAAAGATGTACCTAAGATATAGATATCTTGAACAGATTTTATATCCTCAGCTATTTTTTCCAAATACGAATCATCTTTTAGAATCTCATTGAGAACATTACTAAACGTATCTGTTGATATGTCTAATGAGCTAGTATTTGTACAAAAGTTATCTATTATAGAATATATTACTGCTAATTGTGCAGTAAAACTTTTTGTCGCAGCTACACCTATTTCGGGTCCACAATTTATGGAAACATAATGATCACTTAATCTACACAAGGAAGAAGTTGATATATTTACGATTGATAGAATTTTTGCTTTATGTTGTTTAGCTATCTTAACGGAATTTAAAACATCTGCTGTTTCACCACTCTGTGAAATAGCGATCAAGAGAGAGTTTTCATCAATTGGTCCCGACACATATTCAAATTCACTTGACATTATTATTTCTGTTCTTATCTTTGCAAATTTATAGAAAAGATATTTTGCTAATAATGCCGAATGAAAACTCGTCCCACTTCCTGTAATAAAAATATTTTTAGAGGAAGAAATAATATCTACGGCTCTTTTAAGAGAAGTTCTGTTAATCTGAAAAGCCACAGGTATAGAATTTTTTTGTTCATGAATCTCTTTGATTGTATAATGAGCATATTTGCCTTTATCAAGATCACCTAATTCCCAGGCGACTTGAGTTATAGGTCTTGATATAGCATGACCATTAAAATCAAATAAATTGATATTTTGATCTTCTAGAATAACTATATCATGATTATCAAGGAAAATAGCTTTATCAGTATATTCTAGGAATCCTAACACATCACTAGAAATGAAATTACCATTGTTTCCAATTCCAATAATTAATGGTTCATCTAATCGAGCACCAGCTACTATTCCAGATTTGAAAATTGCAACAAATGCATAAGAACCATGTATTTGCTTACACGTTTCAATAATAGCCTGTTTGATATCAAACTTTTTAAGATAGGTCTCTATCAAATGAGCAATTACTTCACTATCAGTTTGACTTTGAAAAATATGACCTTGTCTTATAAGACTATCCTTCAATTGTAGATAATTATCTATTATTCCATTATGAACTACAACTACATTATTGTCACAGTCTGTATGCGGATGTGCATTAGCTTTACTTATCCCTCCATGAGTAGCCCAGCGAGTATGTCCTATGCCTATTTGTCCAGGCATTTTATATAAGTGTAGAGAATTATCAACATCAAGTACTTTACCTACTCCTTTACGGATTAAAATCTTATTGCTTTCAAGAGTAGCTATTCCAACGCTATCATATCCTCTATATTCCATTTTCTTTAAACTTCCAACAAGAACTGATGCTGCAGAAAATTTCCCAATATATCCTATTATAGAGCACATGAATAATATTAATATAAACTATAATTTGCTTTAAATAGTCTATTAATAATTGAACTATACCACTACAAAAATATTTATAATTTGTATTTCGATTTTACCTAGAAAGACAAAGGAAGCACCTTTATAATTATCTTACCACTATAAAACATTTTATAGATAGTAAAACAAGGAATAGAATGAATAAAAAGACTATAATCTATGATCATAATGGAAACACCATAAGTAAAAAAATTTTATTTTTTGATAATGTAACTGACATGAGAATTTTATCAAATAGTATTGCATGGAAAATAATAGAATTATTATCAGTTAAAGCTATGTATCCGGCACAAATAGCAAAAGAATTAAAACTTTTTGAGCAAACCGTATATTATTACATTAGGAAATTAGTCAAAATAGGAGCCATAGAACAAGTAGGAACAAGTCTAATAAGGGGAGGTACAGCTAGACTTTACTCAACTACAAGTACTTCATTTGGTTTAGAACTTGAAGGAGATGAGAAGGATTTAGAAGCTTCAAATTACTCACAAAAACAAAAGAGAAAAAATATACCTTCTATATTAAAAGAGTTTTATGAAGATAATTCATTTTATGGATTGATAGTTGTAGGAGCACCTGATCCTCATGGTCCTTACAAGTCTTCTTCAAGAGATGGACATTATGCTGTTCATTTGAGTTTTTATTTAGGAACTTTATGTGATTCATTATCTGGCTTCATCGTTAAATTGGATGTAGATGCAAAGGCAGAAAAAGATATTGATAATATAAATTTAATATTAATTGGAGGTCCAGGAACCAATATAGTTACTTCTGAATTCAACAAATATCTTCCAATTCAATTTAATGAAGATAATTATTGGTCAGGATTAATTGACAAGTCAGGAAGAATATTTAATATGGACAATCATGGATTAATTGCTAAAATAAACAACCCATATAATAAAGATAAGAAAATTCTGGTTCTCGCTGGTGTAAGGAGTATAGGAACGAAAGCAGCGGTGATTGCATTAACTAATTTTGGAAACAAAATATTTGACAAGTATATGAATGATGATGAATTGGCATTAGTTGTTCAAGGATTCGATATGAATTCAGATGGAAAAATAGATCATGTTGATATTGTTTCTTATGATTAACTGGTTTGAGGATTTTGAGATTGAGTAAGAAATTCATCATGTAAGACAATTTGAGGTTCTTCATCTTTCTTTACCAGATAACTAGGAATGTCAATAATTCTATCATCTATTGATACATGTCCATGGACCACTAACTGTCTTGATTGTTGAGGAGATTTAGATATACCCTTTTTCATAATGATGGTTTGCAATCGTCTTTCTAAAATATCTTCCAATTTTAAATTAAGAATATCGTCTAGAGTTGCAGACTCTTTTACTAATCCAAGTTTATGAAGATGGTTTAAAAGTTTAGTTTCTTGTACTTGTCTTGCTTCAACTGTTAAAGCTAATAATTCACGCGCTTGATTTCTTATATCTGCAACCTTAGTTTGTGCTTTCCACAATTCGTTTTTGCTTCTAAGACCATAAGATCCAACAAGATACAACTCTGAACCTAATTGCTCTGTAGTCCATATCTGACGTGGCCTTCTGAATGTTTTTCTTGATTTTTTAGGATCGCCCATTACTTACCACCTTTTTGTTCTTTTGGTGTAGTCAATCCAGTTTTACGTACTCCAACTGCACTAGCTCTTCGACCTGTTGTTCGCGTGCGTTGACCTCTAACACGTAATCCAAACATATGTCTATAGCCTCTCCAACTCATAATACTTTTTTCTCTATCTATATCGTTTGAAACGGTAAAATCCAAATCCGATGTAAGTAAATGAAGATTAGAGCCAGTATCCATATCTTTTCTCCTATTAAAATAGAAAGATGGAATACCAATTTTATTAGGATCTTTAAGAGCATTCTCTATATCATGTAATTCTTTATCGGTAAGCAGACCAACTCTAATATATGGATTAATATTTAATTTTTGAAGTAATACCTGGGCAAAATTATAACCAACACCCCTAACTTTACTCAAAGCGACAGTTATTTTTTTATCCCCTTCTACATCTTTTCCCATGATTCTAACAATGTGTTTATAGTCTGTTGTTGACAACTCTTAAAACTAGAGTCAAGACCTAAATAAAAATCATACTAGAATTGAAGAGGAAAAATAATTTAATAATATCACAAAAAAGAATAAATCGAACAAAGGCCAAATGAGTATTGTATAAATTTTAAATAGCAATATATTCATTTATTTATTTATTTGTGATACTATTATTATATATTAATAATAAATATCAAAGAATATAAATAATAGAATAAAAAATCAAGAGATACAATATAACAACCTTATGCCACGATTTAAGAAATAGAACTAGCAGTAGTAATCCATTAGTTTAGTTATATTATTTATAAAAAATAATTTTCAAATAACATAACATATGTAGTTCTTTTTGACAATGTTTAAATTTTGTTTTATTTAGCAAGAATCTGTTGAATTTTAAAGATATTGAGAAGATGGTATTAGACTCTTACCAATCTTATCCAAAATATAATGAAATTTTTCCTGGTGTTCCAGAAAATTATAAAGAAATCAAGACATTAAGAGACCTGCTGGAAATAAATTATAAACATGTTAAAGTTGATCGCCAAATTAGAGGAAATTTAATAAACCTTATTAAAAAAGGTGAAAATCCATACAAGGGAATCATTGGATATGATGATGATGTAATACCGTCAATAAATAGAGGAATTCTTGCTGGTCATGATCTGTTATTAGTTGGACAAATAGGGCAAGCTAAAACAAAACTAGCTGAATCCATATCCAAAAATCTATTATCACCAATACCTATTATTAGAGAATCCTTAACCAATGATATCCCCACAACAATTAGAGCTGAAGAAATGATTTCTTTATTAGAAGATAAAGAAATTTTACACTATTCGCCAAGGTTCACTATTTCGAAGGAAACAGAAGATAATATTAGAAATAATGGATTAGATACTAAAATAGAGTGGATTAGTGGATCGGAAAGATATAGATACCTTTTAGCAACTCCTGATATTTCGGTTAAAGATTTAGTAGGACAAATTGATGCTATCAAAATAGCAAAAAAAGGAGTTGAAATATATAATATAGAATCATATTCACCCGGTCAACTATTGCAAGCAAGACATGGAATTTTGTGTATTGATGAATTACCTGTGTTAGATCCTAGAAAACAAGTTTCTCTATTAAGTGTATTACAAGAAGGCAAATTTACTACTGGATCATATCCTGTTTACTTTGAGCCAGATCTAAAAATAATAGCTACTTCGAATCCAATTGATTATACTCATTCTGGAAAAATAATAGAACCTTTATTTGACAGACTTCGAAGTCATATTGAGACACGTTATCCTACAAAAATTATTGATGAAATGCTTATAGCAATACAGGAAATAAAACTAAGTGATCCAACAAATATTATATTACCTATTTTTATTTTGAAAACTATTGTTAATATTACACAAATAGCAAGAACAAATTCAGACATTAACCAAGACAAAGGGGTTAGTGTTAGAATGTCTGTTCATTCAATTGAAGCAATAGTTAGTGAGGCTGAACGAGTAAGAGCATTAATCCATAATGTTAAGGCAGTACCTAGATTTTCAGATATCCATAGCATACAACAAACATCTAAATTTGAATTATCTGAATTAGATGACAATAATCAAAATAGAATAGAAATTTTAAATAAATTGATTTTAGAAACAATAAAAAATATATCTAGAGAATATCTCCAGAACATAGATAGAGATGAAATTGGATTACTAAAAAATGAATTTGATAAGAATAAAAAATTTATAGTATCACAAAAATTCCTAGGAAATGAAAGGAACAATTCCCTTAATGATTACGAAAATCAATTGAAAAACTTTCCGGCATTCTTAAAAATAATGAACAAAATTGTAGAAATTATAGAAAATGAAAAAGATGAATTTACAAAAAATATGGAATACAATAGAATTGATATTAATGGATTATCTTTTTCTAATAAACATGATAAAGAATATAGAGCATCAATAGTAGAATTAGTACTTGAAGGTCTACGGAATTTAGATAATCCAATTGTAGACAGAAGAGAAAAGGGGATATATGAAACCCATAAATGAATAAATCAAAAGATTTCATTTATTTTCCTATCAAAAAAGAAGCATCTAATACTTCAAATGAAAAATTTGAAGACCAAAGAGAACAAGATATAAGTCATGAATTACTAGAAGATCTACTAAAATCAATTGGACGAGAAATTCTCAAAGAAAGGACACCATCTTTAGAGGAATTAGAACAAACTTTACAAGAAAGTGTAAGAAAAAAAGAAAGGAATCAAGATAAATATAACAAAGAAAATGATTTGGATCACAAAAATGATAAATATCCTACAAATATGTCTTACAATAATGTAAAATTAAATCAATCTATTATTACAACCCTTATAAAAAAAGGTTATGTAAAAAATTCAGAAAAATGGTTAAGTAGTAAAGGATTTGTAAACATTGGTGGAAAAATACTACAAGATGTTATGAAAGAATTAAAAAAAGGTGATTTTGGAATACATGAAACCAAAAATTTTGGATATGGATCCCTTTTGTTAGACACAACCAAAAAATATGAAATGGGTGATGATACTAGATTAATTAATGTTCCAAATTCATTATTAAATTCTATTCAAAGACTTGCGAAAAAAAATGGAAAAATTGAAATACCTATAAAATTTGATATCGAAGATTTTGAGCAATATGAAACTATTCAGGATGTTAGAGTTTCAATAGTATATTGCATTGATCTTAGTTCCACAATGAGATATTCTACAATGTATGGAGATTTAAGTAGAATAGAAGCTGCTAAAAGAGCATTATGGTCTTTGTATCTATTACATAAAAAATATTTTCCTTCTGACATAATAAACCTAGTAGGATTTGGCGCCTTAGCTTCTAAAATAGATCCTCAAGATATCCCATATTTAAAAACTTTTGAACCAGGTGTTGATTTCCTTCATTATACAAATTACCAAGCAGCATTACGATTATCAAAAAAAATTTTACAAAAAAATTCAATAGAAAATAAAAGAATTGTACTTATTACAGATGGACATCCTAGCGCATGTTTTATTGATAATGAAAATGAACAGCAAAGAATACTTTCGCAACGACCATATTCGCATTTTTATATTCCTGATAAAAATACAATAAACTCCATTAAGAAAAGTCAGGAAATGAATTTAGATGTAAATTCAGGAGAATTAGTATACTTGTGTTATAGATATAGACAAGTTGATCAATTTATAGGTGAACGTACTATAATTGAGGCTAAAAAATGCTATAAAAAGGGAATTCAGATTGATACGATAATGATAAGTGAAGAAGATTCGCTATTGAGTTATGTAAATGAAATGGAGAGATATGTAAATGGAAGATCTTATTATATTAATCCAGATTCAATAGACAAGATGTTGTTAACTGATTACATAAATAATAAAAAGAAGATAATTTATTCACATACATAATGTTTAACAGTTATTGAGTTAATTTATAAATTAAACTCATCTGTAATACTATTAATGAGTAATGTAGTAGAGACCATCAATTATCTAGATTGGAATCAATCTATCGATATATTAAAAAAAGCTAACAAAATTAAACTTTTTGCTCTTATAATTGGTCCTAAAGGAACAGGAAAAACTGCTCTGGTAAGAAAATTTGCATCTGAGCTTGGTAAGAATATTTTTTCTGTAAACTTTAGTCTTAGAACAAGAGAATCTCATTTAGTTGGAACTAAAACAATAGAAAATGGTGAAATCAACTTTGTAGAAGGAATTTTAGTAAAATCTATGAAAGAAGGAGGTATTCTTTATTTAGATGAATTAAATGCTGCAGAACCTGATATGCTCTTAAGACTAGATGAAGCTTTAGATGATAGAAGGCAATTAATATTGAAAGAAGCAGAAGGTCAAATTATCAGAGCTAGTGAAGAATGGTTTGTAGTTGCTACAATCAATCCTTTGTCACATATTGGGACTAAAGAATTACCACCTCAACTTTTAAGCAGATTTCCAATAAGGCTTAATTTAGATTATCCGCCAGAGGAAACAGAACTTGAGATTATTAAACAACATACTACAGTAAATAACGATAATTTAATTAACATACAACGTGCAATAAAATTAGCAAGAGCATTAAGAGAAGCTGCCGGAGTAGAGGAGCTTTTTTATGGACCGAGTTTGAGAGAAACAATTGCATTTACTAAATTAATAAATATTGGTACCGATCCTAGATTTGCGGCTGAAATAGTTTTTGCCAATGCATATAATCAATGGGGAGAAGTAGAATACAGAAAAGTTATGGATATGATAATTTCGATATTTGGTTGATAAATGTGACATTTGATAATAGTAAAAGATATTTACGAAATGATGTTCTCCTTGACATAGCTATTTTTCTCGCACGTCGATGGTCTAACAATCCCAAAGTCATTGTTATACTTTCTAAAGATAAAGCTCCTCAGACAGACATTGAAAAACAACAAATTATTTTACCAACATTAAATTATTTTCATGGTGAAGAATTTCAAAGATATAGACAATGGAGAGTTGCATTATGGTATGAATCAATGAGAATAAGGCATACTTCTAAAGTAAAGGTATCTCGTCAAGATCACGCATATGGATTTATTCTTACTAGTATAGAAACCAAAAGAATAGAAATATTAGGTTTAGATACATGGCAGGGCATGACAAATGAAATAATTTTTTATGAAGGCATGTCTTGGTTATCAAAACCTCTTCTAAATACTATATATGGAAGAAATAAAATAATTGAAGCATTTTCACAGTATTTTCTTACTGGATATATAAAAGGAGAGCTATTTGGAAGTGAATTTGACAAGGTTAAACAAGCAACAGATTTTGCAAATGAGTGTATTAGAGAAGCTATTGATAAAAGATTGGGAACAGATTGGATTTATAATAAGGTAAGAGAAATAATTAAAATATTACAAATAGATCCTTTATTATCAATTCCTTTGACTACTCCAAGATCTAATATAGGCATGGCAATGAATAAATTAGACTTATTTAAACAGCTAGAAAAGGTAATAAAATCAAAACTAGTAGATAAAGAATTTGATCTAACAATAAAAGAAATTATTGAAGGAAAAGATGTTGTAAAAGAATATGATACTTTATTAAAAGAAAGTAAGAAATCAGAAACAAAAGGTTACGACAGTTTAGAAAACTTTGATATTAGTGTCCCTAATAGGATGGACATAAATGAATCAGAAATATATGATATAGAATTGATTCAAAAAACCAAATCTGCATTTAGAGATTGGAAAACTGGCTGGATAGAAGTTCACCAAGAAGAAGGTGATGAATTAGATACTGAAGCCTATATTGATTCTCATAATAAACCTTTTCTTACTGACTTTAAAATATCAATTAGAACAAAAGTAGTCATTTTACTTGACCATTCTAGTAGCATAGAAGAAATTGAATTAAAATACAAACAAGCGACCTTAGCATTATGTGAAGCACTTAGTTACTTAGGAATAGATTTTGCAGTATATGCATTTAGTACTGAAGCAAAAAAAGTAAAGTGTTGGCTAATTAAACCACCAAAAATTCCTTGGTCAGCATTAAGTGCCAGAAGATTGGCTCAAATAAGAGCAAGTGGCGGTACACCATTAGCTGAAATATACACAATTCTTGTACCTTTTATCAAATCATTCAAACCTGAAATAATGATTACACTAACTGATGGAGAACCTTCAAATTATGATGCAGTTAAAGAAATGGTTTTGACCTATAGAAGTTTCTCCATTCATATGGTAGCACTCGGATTAGGAAAAGATTTAAATGATCTTATAAATATTGGTCACAATTTAAAATATCTTAGCTACAATAAAACATTAGCTAGCCGAGTAGAAGATATACCAAAGAAGGTTATTAATCTGCTTAAAGTATAATTGGATTATAAAAGTATCCAAATAGAGTTATAGAATCTTAATTGAAGGATTAGTCTTTTTAAGATTCTCCCAATCTGAAATAAATGTTTTTAACCCTTTATCTGTAAGAGGATGTAAAAACATTTTTCCAAGGATATCGGGTGGTAAAGTTACAACATCGGCTCCCGCTTTAGCAGATTCAATAACATGAATAGGATGACGTATACTTGCTACAAGAATTTTAGTATTATATTGATAGTTTTTAAAAATTTGATTTATGTCTCTAATAAGGTTCATTCCATCATTACCCATATCATCTAGCCTTCCAATAAAAGGGCTCACATAAGAGGCCCCGGCCTTAGCAGCTAATAGAGCTTGATTAGCAGAAAATACAAGAGTAACATTTGTTTCTATTCCCTCTTCTTTTAATTTTTTAACTGCTTTTAATCCATCAGGAATCATTGGAATCTTTATTACAACATTTGAACCATACCGTTTAAGAATATAAGCTTCTTTAATTATTTGATTAGTTTCGGTAGATATAACCTCTAAGCTAACTGGTCCTTGTACAATCTTTACTATTTCTTTCATTATTTCTTCCGGGTCTCCACTTTCTTTTGAAAGAAGAGTAGGATTAGTTGTTATCCCATCGACCATTCCCATTTCAGAATAATGACGAATGGATTTAATATTGGCAGTATCCAGAAATATTTTCATTTTTTTAATTTATCAAAAGTAGATAGCACAGCCCGTTCTATTTCTTTTTCGGTTAGTCCGTAATATTCAAGCAAAACATCCAATTCAGAATCCCTTGCGGATTCTCCAAATGTATCTCTAACTCCAAGTCGTTTTACATAACAAGGATAAGATTCTGAACATACCTCAGCAACTGCACCTCCTAAACCACCAATTATATTATGCTCTTCAACAGTAATAATTCCACCAGTTTCCCGGCCTGCTTTTACCACTAAATCGGTATCTAACGGTTTTATTGAATAAGAATCAATTATACGACATGATATATTGAATTTTTCTTTTAAAATTTTGGCTGTTTTAAGCGCTTTATAGACCATCAATCCACATCCAATAATAGTCACATCGGATCCATCTTGCAAAATATTTCCTTTACCTATTTTGAATTCACTATCATTATTATCATAAAGGATTTCTGATGATGGCCGAGCAAGTCTTACATAAAATGGACCTGAAATATCTACAATATTTTTAATTATTTTGAATGCAGAAACAGAATCTGAAGGTACGAGTACTTTCATGTTAGGAATTGTTCTCATAGTAGATATATCTTCAATTTGTTGATGTGAAGCGCCATCTGGTCCAACTGTTAAACCAGCATGAGATACAACTAATTTAACATCCAGACTAGGATAACATATAGCATTACGAATCTGATCTAAACATCGTCCTGGTAAAAAGGCAGCATATGTACTTGCAAATGCAATTTTGCCAGCAATAGCAAAACCTGCTGCGATAGAAACAAGATTTGCCTCAGCTATCCCTATATTAAAGAATCGGTCAGGAAACTTATCTCCAAATTTTTTTGTTTTTAATGAATCAGTGGTATCTGCACCAACACATACAATATCTTTATTAATTGCACCTAATTCAACAAGGGCATTACCATATGCAGATCGCATATCCCCTTTTTTTAATTCATTACAATTGATTAATTTCATCTTCTATCCCTAATTCACTAGCAAGAGGTATTAAGATATGCTTACGTGCAATAATCCAGTCTTTCCTTATACCATTTTCATCTGCTTTTTTTAATAAGTTTCTTTCTAAAGTTACATTAGTTTTATGTTTTAATTGTAAAATTGCAGTATTTATATCTGAATTAGAAAAAACTGCACTACCTGCTACCATAATCCTTGCACCAGCATCATAGACCCCTTGAACAGTAGAAGCATCTATTCCTCCATCCGCTTCGATATATCCTTTGTATCCCTTCAGTTTCAAAGACATATTCAAATTGCTAATCTTAGACGTAACCTCAGGAATAAATTTTTGCCCAGAAAAACCGGGGTTAACAGACATAACTATTATGACATCAATATCATCCAAATAAGAAAAAGCCCAGTTTGGAAGTTCGGTTGGGGGATTAATTGCTATACCCAAACTTATTCCTGCTGACATTACCTTTTCTCTAATATAACAAAATTTATCATTATCACAAGTTTCAGCATGAATTGTAATAATATCGCAACCAGCATTTATATATTCTTCAATATGATCATATGGTTTTTCAATCATTAAGTGTGCATCAAAAGGAATATTGGTTATTGGTCTTAACTTTTTTATTGTATCAGCTAAAAAAGTAGTATTAGGAACAAATTTTCCGTCCATCACATCTAAATGAATAATGTCTGCACCACCTCTTTCAACTTTTTTAATTTTATCCTCATAATTCTCTTTTTCCCCAGCGATTATTGATGGTGCTATCATATATTCTCCTTTTAATTCTTCAATTAATAATGGAATTTGTTTATTTTGAGGCGCTTTACCATGCCATTGAGGATTATTAGCCATATGCTTAATTCCTCTACCCTTTATGGTATTTGCAATTATAATAGTAGGTTTATCTTTTATTTCACTAGCTTTGTTTAATGCATCCATTATTTGTTCTACTTTATGTCCATTTATTTCTATTACATTCCAGTTAAAAGCAACCCATTTATCACGAACAGGATCCAGAGGCATTACATCTTCAGTAAATCCATCTTGTTGAATTTTGTTTCTATCTAAAACTGCTACAAGATTATCTAATTTATACTTTGGAGCTGCCATAGCTGCTTCCCATACTTGACCCTCATTAGTTTCGCCATCACCTAATAAAACATAAACATTGTTTTTTTTGTTATCAATAACATTTGCCAAAGCTATCCCAATTGAAACAGAAAGACCTATACCTTCTGAACCTGCCGAATATTCCACTCCTGGTACTGAATGATGCTCTAAAAGCTTTGAATATCTTACAGGATGACCTTGCAATCTAGACCCAAATTTTCTTAAGCTTTTCATTTCAAAAGTTGGAAAATATCCAGCTACTGCCAAAGTTGCATAATAACCTGGAGCTGAGTGTCCTTTTGAATTAATAAAGTAGTCTCGTTCAGTCCAAATTGGATTTGTTGGATCATGACGTAGTCTGCGAAAGTATAATACTCCCATTATTTCAGCAGCAGAAAAAGAAGCACCAGGATGACCTGATCCTGCTTCTGCGATTCCTTCTATTGCATGGACTCTAATATCTTGGATTTTTCTTTTTAGATCTAGATAACGCATATGAAATATCATGTATTAATATCCTCAGACCACAAATGTGGCATAGAGGAACAAAATATGAAGAAAGATAAAAATCTAGCTGGAAGAATGACTTACATTATTCATATAGAAAATATAAATTTAATTCAATAATTTAAAATATTATTATTCGATTTCATAATATATGTTAAAGATAATAGCTGATCAAACAAGAATAAGCGAGAAGAGAACCGAACTTTTAGTTATTGGATGTTTTCTCAATGAAGACTATTCAGATTTACTGAATAAACTTGATAAAGAAATAAGTACTGTAGGAAAAGAAATAATTTCTAACATAAAGAAATTTGGTATATTTAATGAATTACATACATTTGCAAAAATTCCTGCTAAAAAAATATTATTTGTAGGTTTGGGAAACAAAAATGACTTTAATACAGAAAAATCAAGAATAATTTCTGGAAAAATAATTCAATATTCTAGAGAACACCAAATAAAAGAACTTTCAATTATTCCTTTTAATTCATCTAAAGAAATAATTAAATCATTAATAGAGGGAATTATTCTTTCATCATATTCATTTGAAAAATTTAAAGCTACTAAGGAGAATAATACTATGTCCAATGTTTCAATATTAATAGAGTCAAATTCAAAAGAATTTCAAAAAATAATCAATGAAATATCGGCAATATGCCAATCTGTAAATGATGCAAGAGAAATTAGTAATTTACCTCCTAATGAATGTTCTCCAGAACATCTTGCAAAAATAGCATTAAATATAAAAAATCCAGAAATTAAATCAAAGATTATCAATATAGATACACTGAAAGATCTTGGATTAAATGGAATAGTTTCTGTAGGAAGTGGTAGTATTAAAACTCCTAAACTAATAGTAATTGAATACAAAGGAATAAAAAAAGAAGAAAACCCAATTTTACTTGTAGGAAAAGCCGTAACATTTGATTCTGGTGGGATATCTCTTAAACCAAGTGAAAAAATGGACGAAATGAAGTTTGATAAATGTGGTGGCGTTAATGTTATTTCAATAATGAAATCGTTATCATCATTGAAAATAAAAAATAATGTTATTGGAATAATTCCTGCTGTTGAAAATATGCCTTCAAATTCATCTTACAGACCAAGTGATATTATTAATATGTACAATGGAAAAAGCGTAGAGGTACTAAATACAGATGCAGAGGGTAGACTAATACTTGCAGACGCTCTATCCTTCGGCATTAAGCAATATAATCCAAAACTAATAATTGATATGGCTACATTGACCGGTGCTTGTATTATTGCATTAGGTACTAATGTAGCAGGAATAATAGGCAATGATGAAAAATTAATTAGAAAACTCATTGACACATCTAAAATTACTGATGAAAAAATGTGGCAATTACCTTTGTTTGAAGAATATCATGATCAGATAAAAAGTAAAAATGCAGATATTAAAAACATAGGAGGAAAAGCAGCAGGAGCCATTACTGCTGCGGCTTTTTTGTCAAACTTTGTAGAAAATACGCCATGGGTACATTTAGACATTGCTGGAACAGCATGGAATCAAGAAGGAAGCTTTCCAAAATCATATAATCCAGCAGGAGCAACAGGTTTTGGAATAAGAACAATCATTAAATTTATCATGAATGAAGAGACTTGATAATTGACATTGCTCTTTGAGCTAAAAAGGCTGTAAAACGCCAGCACTGCCCTTTCCCAACCACTCACGTAGGTCAGTACTAGGCAGCGACGACAGGTTTGACTTCCGGGTTCGGTATGGGTCCGGGTCGCGCCCTGTCACTATGACCGGCTAACAAAAAAAGGTAATAAGGTTAATTTATTCTTTTTTAAATCAATAAATAAACAATTAACGATAATCAAAAATCAACCTAGCAAGAGATATAATACTTAAATGTAAAAGATATAACTAGAGTGGGAAATCCAGAAACAACTGCTAGAGTAGCGGTTTTAGATGAAGAGTTATGTAAACCAAAAAAATGTGGATTAGAGTGTATTATTTATTGTCCTGTTAACAAAACAGGCGGTAAATGTATTGTTCAAAGAGAAGAAGATGCTAAAGCAGTTATTTCTGAAGATCTATGTACTGGTTGTGGAATATGCGTTAAAAAATGTCCGTTTGAAGCAATTGTAATAGTAAATTTGCCAAAAGAATTAGGGGAACATAAAATTCATCAATATGGTATAAATTCTTTTAGATTATATCATTTACCAACGCCGAAGAAAGGTTCTGTTGTTGGATTACTTGGTAGAAATGGCATGGGAAAATCTACTATTGTAAATATATTATCTGGAAATCTTAAACCGAACTTTGGTAATTATGATTCCAAAATTGAATGGGATTATATTGTTGAAAAATTTCATGGTACTGAATTCAAGTCACATTTTGAAAACATAGCAAATGGAAATTTGAAGGTATCGATAAAACCTCAACTTGTTTATAGAATACCAAAGGTTTTTAAAGGAACTGTAAATGAAATGTTAAAGAAATTTGACGAAAATAACACTTCAAGAGAAATTTCTGAAGAACTAGGATTAAAAAATTCACTTAATAAAAACTTAAGTGAATTAAGTGGAGGGGAATTGCAGAGATTAGCTGTTACTGTAGCTGCAATTAAAGATGCAGATTATTATTTCTTTGATGAACCATCATCATATAATGATATCTATCAAAGATTAGCAGTAGCTAAAGTAATACAAAATCTTGCTAGAAATGGAAAAACAGTCATGATTATTGAGCATGATTTAACTCTATTAGATTATTTATCTGACTATATTCACATATTATATGGCGAATCTGGAGCTTATGGAATTGTTTCCAGTTTACAATCGACAAAAACAGGAATAAATAACTTTCTGGATGGTTTTATACCTTCAGAAAATATCAGATTTAGGGAGAAAAGATTCAGATTTGATACATTCAATCCTATGGAAGATCATATCTTAAATAATATTGTTACTCAATACTCAGAATTGGAAAAAAAGTTTGATGCATTTCATCTTAAAATTTCTTCTGGAAAAATAAGAAAAGGTGAAGTTTTAGGAGTTATTGGTGCAAATGCATTAGGAAAGACAACTTTTATGAAGATGATTGCAGGAATAGAAAATTCGGATAATGGAAAGATAGTAAATAATGCCAAAATTTCATATAAACCACAATATATAACTCAAGAATATGATTCTGATGTTAAGTCATTATTATACTCAGCCTATCAAAATATTATAGAAGGAAGTATTGTAGAGGAGCAAATTATTATTCCAATGGGAGTTAAAAAACTGTATGAAAAAAATATAAAAAATCTTAGCGGCGGTGAATTACAAAAAGTAGCAATAGCAGTAACTTTGATGAGAGACGCTGATATTTATGCTTTAGATGAACCTTCTGCTTTTATAGATATTGAGGAAAGGATAGCATTAGCAAAATTTATCCAAAGATTTGTAAGGTTACAAGCAAAATCGGCAATAATAATTGATCATGATATGCAATTAATTGACATAGTTGCTGATTCTTTAATAATATTTAATGGAAAACCCGGTTTAGAGGGTATAGCGAGCCAACCTATGTCTAAGATACAAGGAATGAACTTATTTCTTAAAGATTTATCTATCACGTACAGAAGAGATGAAAGTACTGGTAGACCTCGGGTAAACAAATATAGTAGTCAATTAGATAAACTACAAAAAGACTCTGGAGAATACTACTACATAAAAAGATAAAGACATGGGTTCGATGCTTAAAAAAGCATTAAAAGATATCCTTACAAAAGAGGAAATTGAAAAGGTTTATTCATCATTTGATGTAATTGGAGATATAACAATAATTAAAATTCCAGATGAATTAGAAGGGAAAAAAGAAATCATAGCCAAAATATTGATAAATAAAATTAAAACAGTAAATACCGTCTTTCAACAAATATCTTCAGTACAAGGAGAATACAGAACAAGGAAATTAAGTTTTCTTAGTGGAATCAATAAAACAAATACTGAATACAGAGAGCACGGCTGTCTATTTAAAGTAGATGTGTTAAATACTTATTTTTCGCCTCGTCTTTCGACCGAAAGACTTAGAATTTCTCAAATGATTAATAATAACGAAAAGATAATTAATATGTTCGCAGGTATAGGAACATATTCAATAATTCTTGCAAAAAAAAATCCAGATTGTGTTGTATATAGCATAGATTCTAATCCTGATGCACATAACTTATGTATTATTAATTCCAAACTAAATAAGGTTCAAGACAGAGTTATTCCTATTTTAGGTAATGCTAGATCAGTTATAGATAATCATTTAAAAGGTAAAGCTACAAGAGTTCTTATGCCACTTCCAGAACAAGCATTCAAATTTATTGATACGGCGATCATGGCTCTTGAAAACAAAAAAGGAATAATTCATTATTTTGCACATATTAAAGCCAACAGTAAATTGCAAGCACTAGAAGAAGGAAAAATAAATTGCCATAATAATTTCAAATGTTATCAATATAAGATAATTTCTGGAAGAGTAGTAAGAGAGGTAGGCCCCAGAATATATCAAACTGTTTTTGATTTAAAAATACTTTAAATTTTATCATCTGTAATTTCAGTATTATTAGAAGCAGAAATCATAGTATATCCGATCCATACAAATACAGAAATAATTATTCCAACCGTACCTACAATACTAAGTTTTATTAAAAGCAAATCATAATCTGAAGCAAATAATAGATATATGTAAATTATAAAAATTGCGGGAGGAACAATCAAAAGAAAAAATCCTGTAGGTCTATTATTTTTCATTATCAAAAGAAAACCAATTAAAATATTATATATCTCTAACTAAGATCTTTGGCCATTAAAAATGCATCCTCACCATCACGATAATAGGTTTTTAATCTGGATTTTATAATAAAACCTAGTTTCTTGTACAATTGAACTGCACTTTCATTGCTAACTCTAACTTCCAAATAGATTTCATCACTTTTTCTAATAATAACACCATTAATTCCTTCAAGCATCAATGCTTTACCGATACCTTTTCCCTGATGTGCTTCTAAAACTGCAATAGATACAACATGACCTTTTTTTACAAAACCTAACTTTCTGAAATTTGAGAATCCAAATTCTATTTTACACATAATATATCCAATTATTTGATTTTTTATTTCAGCTACAATGAATGCTTCCGGTAACTCTGCCAAAATAGAATTAAAAAAATAATCAGAATAATGTTCAGGAAGTGTAATCATATTTATATTAATAACAAATGGAAGATCTTTTTCTTCGCAATTACGAACAACATAATCACCAACATTTCTAAGGATAGATTGCAATTTCTATATTTAACTTGACAAGCTATTTAACTTTATATATAAAGAACAAATTCATAAAATATCATAAAAACAATAGGATTTGAATTAATTAAAGATATTATAAAAATAATAAGAACTATTTTTTTATAAAAAGGGTGATACTAGGATCAGGGCAAATCATAACCTTACTTGATTTTCCATAACGTGACATCATATTTTCTAAAACTTCATTAACATTATTATACCTATACAATCTAAATTTTGTTTTAGTATAATAGAAAGGTATTGAGGAAACTAGTCCAAGATAATACTCATCTTTCAAATTTTCAAAATAAACTAAATGCTCTAATCCATTTACATAGCTAGTTTTTTTAATTTCAGATAGATTCAATCTCCCTTCTAAATACATAGTTAAAGCACCATCTCCTAGACCACGACTATTTTCTGCTAATAACACAGCTGTTCCTTGCTTTCTCAATACCCCTATAGAATTCCATAACGAGTATAAAGAATTATTAAGAGTTATATGATTGTCAAGTTCCGATCCTGAGCTAATCATTAGTGACTTTTGTTCATCTATATTAAAACTTGTATTTGATTTAAAATCAGCAATTGCTTCTTTAAAAAATTTTGAATTATTCCCATAATAAATACGAGAAATTCCATATTGATTAGAGAAAATCTCAAGAGAATGTATACTTAATTTATCGTAATTCTCTAATGCCATTTTAAGTGGTTCATCTATTTGTCCAGGAATAGGTCTTATAATTTCATTAGAATTAAAAATGTCATTCATTAAATCGCTTGAGAAATTTCTTGTTATTATAGAAGGAGTACCACTGAATCCAAAAAGTGGATCATAACCAATTTTTGAAATAAAAACAACATTATCAAATTTGTTAATTTTTTCATAAAAATCTTTTTTATCAATTTGAAAAACTCGATTATGAACAAAATGACTTTTAGTATGAAGAAAATCATTGGATAAAGTACCAATTTCAATCTCTAGGGTATTATCAGATTTATTAATATCTATCAAAAGTGATACAAGTTTTAACAAGTGTTTTGAAAAAGATAATGGAAAGATAAGAGTTTTTTTTGAAAGCCTGATATCTGTAAGAATATTTATAATATTTTCATCTGACATCAAATTCACTTCTGATTTAAATTGTAGGAGATTCTCTTGTTTAATATCTAAAACTACATGTGTTGATCCATATCCAAGCCATATTTCTGGCATTGATATAATTGTAAAAGAATTAAAATAAATCTTTTTCATAGTATAGAGAAATGAATAATAGTTATGCAAATAATCTTGCAAAATTTTTGATACAATCTCACTCTTTAAAGTTTGGTAATTTTCAACTTGCTAGCGGTAAAACCAGTAGATTTTACATTGATTTAAGATTAATCCAAACTTCTCCGGCCATATTTCATCAAACAATCATAGCACTAAGAAATAGAATTCAAATTGAAAAATTTCAATTTGACACTCTGGCTACAATTCCTACTTCTGGCTTAATTTTTACTTCTGTATTATCATATGAATTGTTTAAACCACTAATTTATATTAGAAAAGAATCGAAAGGTTACGGAGCTAATAATTTAATTGAAGGGAAATTGGAACCATTTCAAAAAACATTATTAATCGATGATGTTATTACCACAGGACAATCCTTAGATCATGCTATTGAAAACATCAGAAGTAATGGAGGAATAATTGAAAATGTTATATGTATACTTTTAAGGGGAGGGAATACAACATTAAGAAAATTCACTGAAAATGGAATAACTCTAAACTTTTTATTGACTATCACTCAGTTGGCAGATATTCTCTATAAAAATAAGTTAATAGATGAAGAAAAAAAATTAATATTACAAAAATAATTATCCTTCATATATCATAAGACTCTTTTCCTCTAATAAAGTGTGAAGGTTATGGACGGCACGATATACTTCAGCTTCTTTTTTAGCTCCAGTACAAACTAGTTTCCCACTCGCAAAAAGAAGAATAACTGTTTTGGGATCTAACATTCTATGAATTAATCCAGGAAATTGCTCTGGTTCATACATACTGCGCGGAAGCACCCTTGCAGCTAATTCTAAGTGAATTTTACCACCTAAACTTGCTGATGCTACTATATTTTGTATTTCAATTATAGGTTCATTTTCTATTTGAATATTTCCTTTCTTTAACTTTTGAACAACGCTTTTTACTGCTTTAATTGCTTGATCTTCTGATTTGGCCCCTGTGCATACCATTTTTCCTGAGCTAAAAATCAAAGTAGCTGTTTTTGGAGATTTAAGTCTAAAAACAAGCCCGGGAAATTGATCCGGATGATATTCAACATCCGGAAATATTTGTGTAATTTGATTTAAATTAACCGTTTGATTTATAGTTGCAGAAGCGACAACATTTTCAATACTTACAATAGGTTTAGTTTGCGGCATAGTGGTATGCGGTCTGTGAACTATATAAATATATTATATAAACTTTTATAATGATTTTAGGAATAAATATCTTACACCATTATTTAAAAATTAATCAATATATAATATAGATAATTTTATAATCACCATATGTCATTTAGAATAGATCATGATTCATTAGGAGAAATTAAAGTTCCTGTAAACGCATATTATGGTCCCTTTACATCTCGTGCAATAGAACAGTATAAAGTAACAGGTCATAAATCTCACCTGAACCTTATCAAAGCTTATGCTATGATTAAGAGATCAGCAGCATTAACTAATTCTGAATTAGGAGTTTTGGAAGAGAAAATTGCCAAATCAATTATTCAAGCGTGTGATGAAATTCTATCGGGACAATTCATAGATCAATTTGTTGTAGAGGCCATCAATTCAGGGGCTGGTACTGCTTTTAATATGAATACAAATGAAATAATTGCAAATAGAGCTTTAGAAATTCTTGGAAAAAGTAAAGGCGATTATATGACTATTAGTCCTAACGACCATGTTAATATGTCTCAATCCAGCAATGACACATTTCCAACAGCAATGCATATTGCTATATTAATGAATATTATTTTAACCATAAACTCCCTAGATACATTAATTTCATCTTTGAAAAAAAAATCAATTGATTTTAAAAATATTATAAAAATTGGAAGGACGCACTTAATGGATGCCATTCCTGTTACACTAGGATCTGAATTTGAAGAATATGTATTTTCGTTAGAGAGATGTAAAGAAGAAATTATTAATAGCCAAAGGAAATTAGAATTCATTGGTATAGGTGGAACAGCAGTCGGCACAGGTGCCAATACACCTAAAGGCTATCGAGAAAATGTAGTTAAACATCTTTCTAACATTTCAGGCATCAATTTAAAAATGTCTGAAAATCTTTACTTTTTCCTTCAAAGCAAATTTGATATAGCTGATTGTTCTTCAGGATTAAGAAATTTAGCATTAGAATTAATAAAAATTGCTAATGATTTAAGACTAATGGCTTCTGGCCCTATAGCAGGCTTTGCTGAAATATTTATTGCAGCAGTTCATCCGGGTTCATCTATCATGCCAGGAAAGGTCAATCCATCTCTAGCCGAATGTTTAAACATGATTTGCTTTGACATAGTAGGAAGAGATGTTTCTGTAGCCATGGCTGCACAGGCAGGACAGTTTGAATTAAATGTAATGATGCCCAGTATGCTAAAGAATGTACTAGAAGTCACCGATATGTTAATAAATTTCTTGCCAATTTTCTCAAAAAACTTTATTGATGGAATTCAGCCAAATTCAGAAAAGTTAAAAGAACAAATGGAAAAAAGTCCTATCCTCATAACCTTATTAAATCCATACTTAGGATATCTCAAAGCTGCAGAAATATACAAAGAATCTTTAAAAACAGGCAGAGGAATAAGAGAATTGGTTTTAGAAAAAAAATTAATGAAAGAAAGAGAGTTAGAAGATGCACTATCATATGAACGAATTCTTGGGATGGTCTGAATTTGACATTATCTATAAAAATTCCTAAATATTTTTTGTTTCTTTTACATAATGTTTAAGTAACTCTTATTATATACAAGTAATAGTAAAAATAGATTGGTCAGTGCAGTATTAGCACTTAAGAAAGACAATTCAGGAATTGGAATGGATCAACGTGAAATTGAATGTCTAAAAAGTTATCTAGGGTTTGACAATGAAGAGGAGTTAAAGTCGTATTTAGAACATTATTTTTTAGAATAAATAATAATTCCTAATTTTAAAATACTGTCATTATAATCAATAAATCTCGATTTTATCATATTATTAATGTAATAGTTTCACATTGTTGTTTTATCATATAAATTGTTCTATAATATAAAATTGTAATTTAGATCTATAAAATATTTCCTATAAATTATATATGAGATATTATCTAATTTCTTATATTTCAGAACTATATGTAGTTCATATGCATCCAGAAGATCTAAATAGCATTTGGTTTTGTGAAGATTGTCAAAGTAGTTTTTTTTTCAATTCAGATGCCGAGGATCATAAAGAAAAAACAGGACATAACAAAATGAGAAAATTTAGTGCAGTTCCTGGTGGAACTATACAAAAATAAATATTCTAATTTCATTTCCTGGCAATATAATAATTCCATTAACAATTCCATATTTAAAAAATAATTGTATTATTTCATACACACCAATGACTCATTTATAATGTAAACTAGTTTTGGTATTTAATAAAGAGAAATAACTTAATTTTTCCATCTACATATTTTTATATAAACATGGAGAAATAAAAATAATCTTGACCAATAAAAAAATTTGTATTATTCATATCCATATTGTTAGAGAATTAAATTATACGTTCTAAATCAATTATTTTTTCAGACAATAGATCAAAACCTTGTTGCCAAAATTTTTTACTAGATATATCAAAGCCAATTTCATTTAATAGAGATTCGGGATTTTTTGATCCTCCTGCTGAAAGTAAATTTAAATATTTTGGGATAAAAGATTTTCCTTCTTTCTTATACATATTAAACAAAGATAAAACTAGAAGATTACCAAAAGCATATGCATAACAATAAAAAGGAGTATGATAAAAATGAGGTATGTAAACCCATTCCCACATAAAATCATCAGAAACAGTTAGTGAACTTCCAAATTGATCATGAAGGTTATTTTTATACAAAGATGAAACACTATCAATATTAGCATTATTTTCAATTACCTGATTATGTGCATCAATTTCAAATAATGTAAAATAGGACTGTCTCATAATTGTTGCATACATATCATCAATTTGTTCTGCTAGCAGAATAGACTTTTCTTGCTTTGTCATTTCTTCTGCTAATTTTTCATTCAACAACATCTCTGCAAAGACTGAAGCTGTTTCGGCTAAAGGTAATGGAGGATGCGAAACAGTAATTGGGAGATTTGAAGAACAAATACTATGTATAGCATGTCCAAATTCATGAGCCATTGTGGAAATGTCACGATACATACCATCATAATTCAATAAAACATATGGAGTTATTGTAGGGGTAATAGTAGAACAGAATGCCCCACTCATCTTCCCTTTTCTAATTTGAGAATCAACATGATTTTTATTAAAAACTATTTCGGCATATTCTCGAAATTTAGGATCAAATAATTCAAAAACATTTAAAACTATTCTTACTGCCTGGTCATAGCTGTATCTCTTTGGTCTTATCCCTTTTTTAACAAGAGGGGCGTATAAATGATAACGTTCCAATTTTTTGACTTTTAACATTTTTGCTTTTAAAGAAAAATACTTTTGAAAAATAATAGAATTTTTTCTACATGTTTCTAATAATGCAGATATTACACTATCACTTATATCATTATAAACATTTCTTACTGAAATTGGTGAATCAAAGCCACGAATTTTGATATTTTCGTCATGCCATTGCACGATTAAATTTAAATAGATTTCACCTAACACTCCACTATTATTTTTATAGACGCTCAACAACGACTTATATGCAGCCTTCCTTTCCTCAGGTTTGTTACTTCTAATGAGTGACATTAATTTTTCCTTATTTACGAATTTTTTTGTTACAATTTTATTATGTTCCCTTATTTTAATCACAAATTCAAAATTATTAGTCATTCGATCATATATTTTTACTAATGCATTTGGACCAGTTACTTCAAATATATTAATAATTTTTTCTTCCTTTTCAGATAAAGTATATTTACCTAAAGTTCTTTTATGTGTTAGATATTGTTGATATACCGGATCAACTGTTTGAATAAGCCTATGCGCATCATTTTCTTTTAGAATATTTTTGAACCATATATCAAAAAAGATCAATTTATTGGAAATTTTAGTACCTAATAATTCCATTTCTGTAACCAATGCAGAATATTCATTTGAAGAAGTATTAGATGAATATTGCAAATGTGCGAAACCTATTACTATGTTTAATATTTCAGAAATCTTCTCTAATTGCAATAGCATATCAGTAAATTTTTGTGAAGGAATATCGTCATTAAGCAATTTGCGATTATTTTCAAATTCTTCAACATCATCATTTAATATTTTTAAATAATTGTGGAGATCATTCTTTTTCTCGTTGACCAATTCTGACAAATTCCAAGGACCTAATTGTTGTTTTTGTAATAGATTCATAGAATATATACAAAACTTACAGTCTTGTATTAATAGTTATCAACTAAGTAAAATTAAAATTAACCAATACTTTATTATTATATAATAATTTGAATAATGATATAATATATATATTTTAAAATATAAGTCCTTTAAACTAGAAATTATAAATTTCACTTTAACTATTGTCAAAAAGTAATTTATCTTAAATCTTCTAACAAACTATCGTCTCGATAATTATTTGGATCAAGTCTAAATCCGTTTGTATTTTCATAAGGAATGTCATTTAACTTAAGATGATAATTTAACTTTCGTTTTTTGAATTGTTTTGTAAGCCATAAAACTAACTGCTGTTCAAGAGTTATCCCTTCTTCCTTGGATATTTCAGGAAAGTGTAATAACAATTTTTCCATAAAAGAAGGATCAAAATATATTTGAAAGAAATCCCAACCTAAAGCAGCGCCATTAGATGATACTTCACAGTTGGTTGGCGAATTAACAAACAATTGCAAACCTTCTATTAATTCAAGAATTTTCTTCCTTTCTTTATCAAAATTCAGACAAGAACCAGAGATTATAATCATTGGTGGTTTTTCTGAGAATTTTTTCAATGACATATATAGAGAATTGGGTTATAAAAACAAATCTAGAAGGTTTTACGATTCAATATATTTATTAAATTTAACTTAACTCTAAGTTCTGTATTGAAAATTAATACCTTGATTGACGAAATATGGTATAGGCAAAATTTTCTCATTAAAATTTTTTATAGTTTTTGTAATCTTAAAAATAAAATAAAGTAATGTTAATACAAATTAAGGGAAAATATAATAAAAATATAATGTTTCACTGCTAATAGGATTTAATAAGGCTTAAAATGACATGTTGATCTCCTTATAAATTAGAAAATAAATATGTACAATAAAGAATCCTCTATTTCTATAGAATACTTCATCTATAACATTGCAAAATAAAAAGCATTTATACTAATATAGAACTTATATTTTAATTACTTCTAATTCAATATTGTTAAGTAAACTCATTATTCTTTGTTTTTCATTTCCTAACCCCTTTTGATCAATTATTATATGTGTAACCTTTTCAAAACATTTTGAAATCATTTGGTTTAACATATCATTGTTTAAATTAATTAAATTATATTTATTTGCAATATGGCCTATTCCATAATCAGTATCTAATATTAATTTGTTAAATTTTGATCCATAATGATTTCCTCCTAAACCTATTCCAATATATTTTGCATTAATCATTTTCTTTGTCAATATATCTAATAAAGAATCACAAACTACTGATGCAATATTCATACTAGACCATTGGGATTCTGAGGATCCAATTTCAACGAACATAGCAGGCTTTTTTATACTAGTTGGGCCATGATGAGTAGTTTCTATAGTTATATCACATAATGGGACTTTTTCTCTTGATTGGTATATTCTTTTAATATAACTTTTTTGCAATGATGGATAGGCAATTCCTAATTCATATTTGTTTCCACCATAAGAGTTTGTAAAATAATTTCCTGGAAAATGACATGTCAAAGATGGAATCATGCTTTTTGATTGATGTCTAGAAAGAAAAATAAAGACATCGGTCTTTTTACACAAGTCATCAAAACAATCAGTAAATACTAATTGATTTTTAGATATAAATATTGAAATATTATTATATAATGAAGAAAGAAAGCAGGAATTTTCTATTTCATTGAACTTTTTGTATTCTCGCAAATACTCTATCATCGTTTTACTAGCGGGATCTAATTCAGAAGCGATTAATGTAAAAAACATATATGATAAAAATATTGTAAATTATAATAATATTATAGTTATTAATTGAGTCAAATTATTTACCTAATTGAGATCCAAAACATTTAACATTAACACAAAATATCCTATAATATGAGTAATTGGAAAGAAAATAAACAAGATGATTATGATGATGATAATGATGATTTGAATATTCTTACTTTTCCCAATATAAAATATTTAATTGAAGGATTAAATGTATTGCTTCAGAATAATTTAGATGGCGAAAAGAGATCCCAAGTTATCAGTTTAAGAGAAAAATTAATCAATAGATCTAGTTCAATAATAAACGATTTTAATTAATTAAAAGCATTGCTTTGTAAAGACCATTATTGAGATTTCAAATCTTTTACAGTAGATCTTAAGCGAGTCAAGGATCGAATTTGACCACCGTTAATTTTTTTATACAAGGACCAGTATATTTCACGGTTAACATCATTTCTATCTTTTAATACTTTCAAATGGTATCTCATTGTTCGTATTTTTTTTACATATAGTTCTTTTTTTCCTGTTCTTGCAGTTTTGCGACCTTTCTTAGATCCTGGACCACGTCCATGCTTCTTTTTTACTTCTAGTTTTGCTTTAGCTCTACTTCTAGAAGTTCCTTTGGGTTTCGATGTCCATATAACACCATTTTTTATTAAAGATCTTATATCATCTCTAGTTATAGAATCTGCTATATCGTCAAGCTTATCAGGTTCGAATTTAACTCTATTAGACCCAACATTCAGCATTCTAGCAACTAATTCTCTTTTCTTTTTTAGATTTACAACCATATCTTATTCACTATCCTTTACTTTAGATGTATTTTGTGTTTTAGAATCTTTTCCTGGATTCAAAACTTTAATTCCTAATTCAGCAGCTTTAGTCAAAATTTCTTTTCTCTTTAATTTTCCAACAACATGTCCTATCCTTATCGCATCTTTTTTTGAATCTAATGATAATAGGTCATTGATATTATATACTAGATTATCAGTATACCCTGATGGATGAAGTCCTCTGACGACCTTTGGACCTCCATAACCAACTTTTACTAACCGAGGGACACCAGAAACTTGTAGTCTCATTTTATTATCTTTTCCCTTAGGTCTTCTCCAGTTTTCTGCAAGCCTATCATATCTCCAGCTTTCTTGTCTTACAAATTTAGGTCGGTGTTCTGATACTTTTTTCCTTTTTTCTAGTAGTTCCTTATTAATAACCATGAGTAAGCAGTTAGAATTTAATTCTAATTTTCAATAAATACGTTTCTCTCTTACAAGAGAAGTATAAGAGTCAAAATATAACAAAAATATCCTATAGACAACACAAAGATTAATAATTACCAAAAAAAAATACACATATGGGAAAATATGAATTACCTCAGATGCCATATAGTTATGATGCACTAGAACCACATATTGATGCAAGAACTATGGAAATACATCACACTAAGCACCATCAAACTTATACAGATAAACTGAATGCAGCACTTGATAAATGCTCTCCTGATATTCAAGAAAAAGACATTGTCGAAATATTATCTAATCTTGATCAAGTTCCTGCTGATCAAAAAAGTGCCATAAACTTTAACGGAGGGGGATTTGATAACCATCGAATATTTTGGCACAACCTTAAATCAAATGGTGGAGGCGAACCAAGTGGACCTATTGCTGATGCAATCAATACATCGTTTGGAAGTTTTGCAGCGTTTAAAGAAAAATTCTCTTCTACTACTGCATTGATTCAAGGTAGTGGTTGGGGATGGCTTGTATATAATCCATCAACCAATAAAGTAGAATACAAATCAATGCCAAATCAAACAAGTCCACGGACAGAAGGTTTAATTCCACTCTTAGGATGTGACGTATGGGAACATGCCTATTATCTCAAATATCAGAACAAGAGACCTGACTACATTTCTGCTTGGTGGAATGTTATAAACTGGGAAGACGTTTCTCAGCGTTTCAGTAAAATCGCCAAATAAAAATTTTTTTTTATCTTTTCAATCTTTTTTATATTTATAGACTGATTTTTAGAGTTAGGTTACACGAAAATGTGAAACTATTTTTTTAATCAATGATTCAAATGTTTTATCGTTATTGTTAGAATTAAATTCAAGGTGAAAAATTTTATTATCGTTATTTAGAAATATATATTCACTTTTGTTTATAACTAGTCCTGGTTGTGGAGAAAATGAATATGTGATATGTTTGTTTTTATCGGAAATATCTTCTACTTTTGATATAGTTATATTAGCAATAGACTTCTTTAGCTTTTCTAAATATAATTTAAAGTGATTAGAAAATGTGTCTTTTGGATCTTGAATTTTTGTTTTTATAGTAAAGTATTCTTGAAATGTATCTAGAGAAGAATCTAATGGAGAAATAAAACTAGCTACTACGTTTAAATCGATATCAAAAAACTGATCTTTAAATTCTATAAATGTCCAATCTAAGGGATACATTAATTCAAAAGAATGGTTTTTATTTTGATACACTTTAAAATCAGTTGCAGATTTTAATAATGGTTCTGCAGAGATTTCAGCAAAATTAAAGACAAACAACAAGAGTGATTGTAATAATAATAATGATGATAACAAAAACAATAATTTCATATTATTTTTTGTATGTCTTGATATTATATATTATTATCCAAACTAATAGAATAAAAACACAATTTATAAAAATATAGTTATTAAATTACAAAATTGAAAAAATTAGGTAAGAGACACTTCGATATAAACATCATCAGGGATTCTTAATCTCATAAGTTGTCTAATGGCTTTATCATCTGCTCCTAAATCAATCACTCTTCTATGAATCCGTAATTCGTATTTATCCCAAGTATTTGTACCTTGTCCACATGGAGATTTTCTTGTTACTACTTTCATTTTTTTTGTAGGTAGCGGATAAGGACCTTTTAAATTTATACCGCCTTTTTCACCTATTCCTTTGATTTCAGAACAAACACCTTCTAATGTGGAAAGATTAGTGCTTGTTAGTTTTATTCTAGCTGATTGAGGCATTATAAGATTTCACTTCTACTTCTTTTGATGTGTTTCTGTAATGGATTTAATAACACCAGCAGCAATTGTAGTACCCATATCTCTTAAGGCAAATCTGCCAATTTCAGGGAATTCTTTGAAAGTTTCTATGGCAAGAGGTCTAACTGGTCTGATTTTCACAATTGCTGCATCTCCTGTTTTAAGGAATTTTGGTTTTTCTTCCAATACTCCTCCTGTTTTAGGATCAATTTTAGCAACAAAATCTGACAAGGTCGCTGCTACTTGGGCTGTATGTGCATGTAATACTGGCGTATACCCAGGTGCCATAGCAGTTGGATGATGGATTACTATTATTTGAGCTTCAAATTCTTTAGCAACATTTGGAGGACTATCTACATGTCCTATTACGTCACCCCTATGAATAGATTTTTTGTCTATTCCTCTTAGATTAAATCCAATATTATCACCAGCTTCTGCGGAGTTCATTTGAGTATGATGGGTTTCTATAGATTTGACTTCTCCAGTTACTCCTGCAGGCATTACAATTATCTTATCATTAGCTTTCACAACACCAGTTTCTACTCTGCCAACTGGTACAGTTCCTACACCTGTAATTGAATATACATCTTGAATTGGAATTCTCAATGGTTTTCCAATTGGTTTTGCTGGTGGATCAAAAGAATCTAGTGCTTCTAACAAAGTTGGACCCTTATACCAACCCATGTTTTCAGATTTCTTGGCTAAATTATCACCTTTCCATCCAGATACAGGAACAAAATTTACTTTACTAGTATTATAACCGACCATTTTTAACATTTTTTCAACGACACCTTTTACTTCATTATATCTTGCTTCTGAATAATTGGAGTCATCCATTTTATTTAAAGCAACAACTACTTGTCCTACTCCCAATGTTCTGCTTAAAAATGCATGTTCCCTTGCTTGGCCTCCAGGTTCGGTAGCGGCTTCAGTCTCTCCAGGTTTTGTAGAAACAACCAAAATAGCTACATCAGCTTCTGATGCACCAGTAATCATGTTTTTAATAAAGTCTCTATGACCTGGGGCATCAATTAAAGTAAAGAAGTATTTTTTTGTTTCAAACTTCTGAAAAGCTAAATCTATAGTAATTCCTCGATCTCTTTCATCTTTAATGCTATCTAAAACCCAGGCATATTTGAAAGTGTCACCTTTACCAGTAGCTTCGGATTCTTTTGCAAATTGTTCTATAGTTCTTTGATCAATAACTCCCAAATCAACCATTAAATGGCCAACAATAGTAGATTTACCATTATCTACATGTCCTGTAACCACGAGATTCATATGTGGTTTCTTGCTTGAGCTCATACACGGAAGAGTATTCATCTGCTTTATTTATATTTCGTTATGATTAGCAATAATTGGATCTCTTTCTAACAGATTAAGATAATAACATTAAAAAAAGTTATTTTACTTTATTACTTTTTTCAGTAAAAAGAATATTAATAGCAAATGAATATCTTCTTTTAATTGATTAATCGTGAAAAACTTTCCGATAATGAAATTGAAGTTAAGTTAAAAGAAATAAAAGACTGGAAAATAGAGAATGGAAAATTATGTAAATCTTTTGAATTTAAAAATTTCACTCAAGCCTTTGGTTTCATTACAAAAATAGCAATAGAATCAGAGAAAGTTGATCATCATCCAGAATTATTTAATGTTTATAACAAAGTTAGAGTTTATCTATCTACACATACCATAAATGGATTAAGTGAATATGATTTTGTATTGGCAAAAAAAATTGACGAGCTATAAGATTACAAAATTAATTGAATAATAAAATAGATTTTTAAAATTTTTACACATCTGCATATAACGAGAATTCATATGGATGAGGTCTTAAAGTAACTTCTCTATATTCATTTGTTGCATGCTCTATTAGTTTTTCGATTACTGAATCATCAAATAGTGGTTTAAGAAACTCTCTGTCAGAATCTAAAGCTTCAGATGCTTCTAATAAACTAGTTGGTAATTGTTTTATTCCCAGTTGACGTCTTCTTATTGGAGTCATTTTGAAAATATCTTCATCAATGGGATCGCCTGTAGATATTTTTTTCTTTATTCCATCTAAACCAGCTGCAATAATAGATGAAAAAGCTAGATATGGATTACATGATGGATCCGGAGCACGAAATTCAATTCTTTTCATATTGGCAAATTTTTCACCTCTAAAATGTCCTGGAATACGTATTATAGCAGACCTATTACCTGTACTCCAAGCAACATAAACAGGAGCTTCATATCCCGGAACCAGTCTTCTATATGAGTTGGTCGTAGGAGCTACAATTGCAGCAAGTGCAAAAGAATGTTCTAATATGCCTCCACAAAAATATCGAGCTAATTCAGAAATTTCAGCATATTCATCATTTTGGTCAAAAAATAAGTTGTTGTTATCATTCCAAAGACTTACATTAACATGTAAACCCGATCCATTATCAAGTGCTATTGGCTTTGGCATCATAGTAGCTATCATATTATGCTTTTTTGCAACATTTTTTACAATATACTTATAACTCTGAACCGAATCTGCCATATTTACTAATCTATCGTATCGCATATCTATTTCACATTGTCCAGCTGTTGCAACTTCATGATGGTGTGCATCACATGCAATTCCAAAATTATTGCTTAGAATATCTACACATTCATTCCGCAAATCAACTAAAGTGTCCGCGGGAGCGCTAGGAAGATAACCTTCCTTTAAATTTAAAGTATATCCAAAGCCATCAGAAGCCCAAGGAGCTTCTTTTGAAATAATCTCATAACTTTGACTGTGATAAGGTGAAAGAGTATTTACTAACAGATTATCAAAAACAAAAAATTCAACTTCTGGTCCCCAATATGAAACTTCATAACCATTTTCATTAACATATTTTTCAGCTTTCTTTGCTATACCACGAGGATCTCTCGAAAATTGTATTCTATTAGATCCTCCACTTAAAATATCGCAAATTAACCTGCATGTTTTGTATTTCTCTATCCATGGAATCATAGCATAAGTAGAAGGATCAGGTCTAATAATTAAATCAGATTCATGAATATCAGTAAATCCACGAATTGAAGAACCATCAACTTTCGGTAATCCATTTTCAAAATCTGTTTTTTTAAACATATTTGTAGAAATAGTAATATTATGGAATTTTCCGAAAAGTCCAGTAAATTGTAAATCTATAAACTTTATATCATCTTTTTCTAATTTATCCATAACATCATCAGTGCTAAAATTTTGTTGTTCAAGTCTTCCTTCAATAATCTTATATGGCAAATCAGTTGATAGTAATCAAGGATCTCATAATTAAGGCTTTCAGAAATTTAAGAAGAAAAACGGAATTATTTATAAATTAAATCTGCTAGAATACTAAATTAATGTCTGACAATATGGAAGATTACTTTACTCTTGAAATGGCATATAGTATTCTTTTAAAAGAACATCAAATTCCATCTTTACAAGAAATACCTTATGATACTTATCAAAAATTAGCTATTACTATTGGTAATTTAAAATCAAAGGAATATGAAATTACGGAAAAAAAAATTGTACAGAAAGTTATTGAAAATCTCACAATAATATCGCATCTTTTACTTCAAACGCGAATGGAAAAAATCACTATAGGAAATGTAAATTCTAATTTAGAGATGAGTTATTCTAAAATGACAGATGAAGAAAAATACATAATCGATCAAGAAATTCAGTCAAAAAGAAAAAGAACGCAAATAATTACTCTGATAACCAATGGTCAGCCAAAGATTTTAGAAAAAATAACAGACATAATTAAACAAAAAAAATTACTAATTAAATTTATAAAACCAATGGAACAATTCGTTGGAGTAGATATGTATAAATACGGTCCATTTTGCGTTGATGATATTGCCAACCTACCTTTTGAAAATGCATTATCTCTTGTTAATAGTAAAATGGCAACAGAGGTTTTTCCAATATTTGATTAATATTTTATAATTAAAAGGAAAAGAAAATATTATGAACAATATTCATTTAAATATTGACACATAATGAAATAGACATTGATCAGTTTATTTTACTAACTATTTATCCTAGCCTTGCATTATTTGGAATTACTTTTTTTGCAAAAAAGGCTAAGTTATCATCATCTATTCAATACTGTTTACAGGCTTTTACCTGTATTGTATTTTCAATTATATATTTAATTTTAATTCCTAATGGAGGAGCTCACGGATTAGCAATAGTGCTATTATTGTTTAGTGGGATATTATTGTTAATGGCAAGAAAATATAAAATTCATCCTGAGGAAAATGATAAACCATCATCTAAAGAAATTCCTTTTAATTAAATTTATGTAATAAGTTTTAAGAATGATATGATGATAAATATTTTAAAATTCTAGAGAACATGATTTTAAAAATTTTCCGGATTGATAATAAAAATTTATTTTATTTTTATTATGTATTATCTTTACTTTCTTCTTTTTTTATTTCATTTTCACTTAAATTTTCTTGATATGATGAAACTAAAACAACATTATCATCAAGAGACATTCGTACACGAACTTTTCTTGGAGGATTCGTTTTGCCTTTTTTCCAGATTTCTCTATTTAACTCTTGATCTATTTTTATATTTTCATTTTTCATATGACGTTTAGCAAACTCCTTAATCATATTGATTACTCTATCAGTTCTTCGATATTGAGGAGTTAGCCAGGCCTTTCCAAGATTAATTGTATATACATGAGTAGCATTTTCATCAGATTTTGACATCTTCATAAATCACCATTTTTAACCGACATTTACATCAGATCTTCTCCATAATCTACGTTTTGGATTAGATCGGACTTGTCTATGTGTTCTAATAATAACCCAAGCTGGCACCGGTCTATTTTGTTTAATCTTCCTAATCAATCTCTTTTTTCTCGATGTATTCTTTCGGGCAGCCATCCACTAAATAAATAATTTTCTCACTTTTAAGTGTTGATATCTTATATTTAAGAAAAAATGGATTAAGATAATATAAAACTAAATCATGTTAATGATATGATGAAGCTTTGTAATTTATGTTTTGAATTCGTTAAGACTATTACAAATGAAAAAGATACCAAGAATATCAAAATTGTTGAAAAGAATCAATGTAATGGATTACACCATAAAAAATTAATAGATAGTTTTAAAACATAAAGACGATTAAAAATTATAATTACATTCTTTACAATAATCATAGATATCACCATCAAGATGGTTAAAATGAGTTTTACATGTTCTACACGTATGATGGACTTCGTCAAATCCATCAGAAGATATGAATTCGAAATAATCTAAATTTTGACTTTTACATTTTATACATCTACAACCGCAAAACATATATAATAATAATAATTTTTCATCTATAAATTAGTTTTTACATCTACACAACAATAATAATAAAAGATCAATAAGATTAACAATATTTAATATATAATATTAGCATTTTATGAAGACATATAATATATTAACAAATATATTCTACAATCTTAATTGAAATCTAAAGGTTCTGCAAAAAGTGAATATTGAGAAGAATCTACTACCTTGACTTTAATTATTTGTCCTATGTTAAGATTTAATTTCTCAGCATTATTTATAATTATAGATTTATAGGCATAATTCCTTCCTTGTACTAATGTATTTGTAATTTCATCAACATATACATCACCAATCCAATCATTCCATAAAGAATTTCTTTTTCTTGAAATATTCCGTGAAAGATTATGTAAAATTTTAGAACGAAATTTTTTTTGATCAGAAGATATATTCTTTAACTTGGAAGAAACTGTACCTGATCTCTGACTATATTTTGATATATTTACTATATCTGGTTCAGTTTCTGTAATTAGATCCATTGTATATTTAAAATCCTCATCAGATTCATTTGGAAAACCTACAATGATATCAGTCGCTATTGTAATTTCAGGAATATATTTTCGAAACTCATATACAGCATTTTTAAAAATATTAACATCATGGCCTCTATACATTTGTCTTAAAATTTTATTACTTCCGCTTTGAACTGGTATATGTATGAATTTAAAAATCTTCTCTTCGTTTTTGTATAATGATATGAGATCGTATAAAATCTCAGATAAATACATCGGATTCATCATTCCAATTCGTAGTTTATAATTTCCCTCTAATTCAGTACATAATTTTAACAATTCAACTAGATTTGAATTAATATCTTTGCCGTAACATCCATTGTCAGTTGATGTCAACCAAATCTCATTACAACCATCATTAATATCATTTTTTATTTGGGCAACTATAGATCCTGGCCGATAACTTTTAAGATTACCCTTTGAAATTTTGGTTTGACAAAATGAACAATTACTTAAACAACCTGATGCAATCTCTACAATACTAATAGACTTATTCAATCTTATCTTTGGTAAATTTATTTTCTCAATAGATGAATCTTCAAGAAATACAGTTTTGTTGTTCGAGAGTGCGAGATTAGCAGATTCAATGGATCTATCTAAAGAATTTGGACCTAATAAGCTAACTTTTGAATTAATTCTTTCTATTTTTTTACGTTCTGTTTTTGCAAGACAGCCTGCTACTATTAATGGTTTATTATCTAAAGTCAATTGTTTAATGCGGTGAAGCATTTTATGTTCAGTCGAATCTTTAACCGAACATGTTACAATTATATTTAGATCTGCCTCATCAATACAATTAACAATATTATACCCATAACTTTTTAACATGCCAGATATAATTTCTGAATCTGCAATATTGGCCGAACATCCATATGCTTCAATCCATACGTTTTTTTTTATGTTTTTATTTGATTTTATTTCATTTTCATATTCTGATATAATATTTTTATAATTATTATTAACTTTAGCATCTTTGTTCAAAAGTGAAATAGATTCAATAAGATCTGGTTTTATTTGTTGCATTAACTATTATTTAAATCCTAAATCAATTATTCTATATAACTATTGAGATTATTAAACAAATCAATGAATCAAAGAAATAAAGATTCAAAATGAGTATTTTTTTTCTAATTCATTGTAGTTAGATAAGTTAACAAGATCATTAAATTCCTGAAAAGTAATCATTTTATTTTTTAATTCTTTAGTAGTACCTGTTTTCTTTAAGGTTTGAAGAGTCTGCTTTATTGCAAAAGTTGATGAATATAAGGCAGATAAGGGAAATACGACCATTTTATAACCCATTTTTTTTAGCTGATTAGCAGTTAGGTTAGGAGTTACTCCTTCTTCTATCATATTGGCTAGAAGAGGAGCCTTAATTTCTTTTGCAATCAATTCCATTTGATCAATGGTTTTTGGTGCTTCGATAAAAATTACATCAGCACCAGTTTTTATATATTCTCTTCCTCTTTCTAGGGCTTCTTCTATTCCAAATTGCGCAAGGGAGTCTGTTCTAGCGACTATGATAAATTCATTATCTTCTCTTGCATCTATGGCAGCTTGTAATTTTAGAATATATTCTTCCTTTGGAATTACAGTTTTACCCGTCATATGACCACATCTTTTAGGCCATACTTGATCTTCTAAAAAAATGCCTTTTGCACCAATTCGCTCCAGATCTTTAACTATTTTCCAAACATTTAATGGGTTCCCATAGCCTGTATCTATATCAACAAGAATAGGAATATTTACACAATTAATAATTCTTCTTGCATTTTCTAAGGTTTCTCCTGCATTCAGAAATCCAAAATCAGGCATTCCTAACAGAGAGGCTGATGTACCATATCCTGTTTGAAATGCTGCTTGAAATCCTACATCCTCTGCAATTTTAGCAGTTAAAGCATCATATACTCCAGGAAGAATTATAATATCACTATCATTCGCTATACGCTCTCTAAGAGATTTTTTATACATTACCATAAGAGGTTAATTAATTTAATAAATAGATTTAAAACTTATTTGTTATTTTTGAGTTCATAAAGATCATAATTAGTTTCAGAATATTTAGAAATGCCTATCATGCATTGTCTACAAGAATAATATTTTACAGGTGGATCATGACTGATTGATCCATTTAGCCATACCATCATAGTTCCGCATACAGGACATTTCATCGTCATTGGTTGTTAATCGTAAAAATTCAATATATGTTTTGTTAATATTTATAAAAATATTTCTTTATTTTATATTTAAAAGAAATATTAATAAATCGCTAGTGATATATTTTATTCATGATATCCCATTGGTTCTCAAGAGTAAATAGTGTTATTCCCAGAGGATTCTCAAGACAATATATTTTAAACTTGTTAAAAGAGAAACCAATGAGTGGGAAAGAAATCATAGATTTTGCAATTTATGAAAGCGAAGGAAAATGGAAACCATCTCCTGGTCTTATTTATCCTATGCTTGGTAGATTACTAGAGGAGGGATTAATTTCAGAGACAGAAAATGGAAAATACAAAATTACTCACAAAGGTGTTGGAATTGCAGGAGATATTCAAACAATACAAAAGATATTACAAAAACAATTAGATGTGATGTTTAGATTTGGAAGTATAGGAAGATTTATGGCTATGGATCTGATTGATAGAGTATCATCCATAGGATCAACATTAAGTTCAAATTTAGACAAAATGACTGAACAGGAACGTGAGAAATATAAAGAATTTTTAATAACAGAATTAAAGAAAATTGAAGAGCAAGAAAAGGAATTAAAATAAAATTTTTTGTAGATATAACCATAAAGAAGATTATAAATGCTTAAAAAAGATCAGTATCAAATAGTATTGTGACCTCGGAACTCTTTGCATCTATTAATGAATTAACAGAAAAAATTGATCAGATTGAAAAAGATATTCAATATGATACAAGCAAAGTAATAGAAGAATATAAAACTATTAGTGAAAAAATGAATGAAAACCAAAGCTATTTTCTATCAGGGATTCAATATGGATTACCAGGAAAATCATATTTATTAACTTCTAAAGGAATCGAGGTACTAGGGGAAGAGACAATTGAAATTAGTAAATTCATTAATGATGTTATAAATTTTGCAAATAATCCAAAGAGAAAGATAGAGATATTACGAGATCTAGTTACTCATTTACACAAATCTGTTGAAACTATAAAAAATAATTCTTCCTAAAGAGCAATTTTATATAGAT